>JAGNOM010000029.1 GCA_017990155.1 Propionivibrio sp.
GATCGGCGCCCTCCATCGCGCGGATGTCGCAGCCGTTGGCATGGACGATACCGATCGCCTTGGCGCAGTCGATGGCGCTGCCGCCGCCGACGGCGACGATCACGTCGCAGCGCTCGCGCGCGAACAGCGCGGCGCCGGCCATCACTTCGTGGTCCCTGGGGTTGGGCGAAATATCCTTGAACAGCACCGATTCGATGCCGGCCTCGGCGAGTGTATCGCGCACGTCCTGCGTCCAGCCGGCAACAATCACACCGGGATCGCTGACGAGAAAAACCCGCCGCGCCATCATGTTGCGAGCGTAGTATCCGACCCGCTTGCGCGCCCCGACACCGAAGATGAATTCCGGTGCCACGAACTTCCGCATCTCGTAGAGCGCCATCGCTATCCCCTGCTTCGAACCTCGATCCCCTTGCTTCATGATACTCAACGACCGCGCAAAAGCCAGAAGCCCACCCTGCGCCGCGCTCATTCTTTACGCCGCTTTACCTCTCCGCCGCCCCGCCCCACAGCATAGGAACAGGCCCGAAAATTGATGAAAATCATGCGGTTTGAACGCCTGCTCGGTATACTTGCCGCTTCGTTTTGCGAGAATTCCCATGCTGCAGCAGAAACTACCCGAACTCGTTTGTCCCGCCGGCAGTCTGCCGGCGCTCAAGGCTGCGGTCGATAACGGGGCCGACACCGTGTACTTCGGCTATAAGAACGACACCAACGCGCGCAACTTCGCCGGCCTCAATTTTGATCAGAAGGCGATGATCGAGGGCATCAACTACGCCCATGCGCGCGGCAAGCACGTGCTGATGGCGATCAACACCTTCCCGCAGCCGGGGCGCGAGGCTGACTGGCACCGTGCCGTCGACGGCGCCGCAGATCTCGGCGTCGACGCGGTGATCCTCGCCGACATCGGCCTGCTCGACTACGCCAGCAAGCGCCATCCGAACCTGCGCCTGCATCTTTCCGTGCAGGGCTCGGCGACGAGCTATGAGGCGGTCAACTTTGCGCACCGCGAATTCGGCATCCGGCGCGCGGTGCTGCCGCGCGTGCTGACGCTGGCCCAGGTCGAACTGGTGATCAAGAACACGCCGGTCGAGATCGAAGTCTTCGGCTTCGGCAGCCTGTGCGTGATGAACGAGGGCCGCTGCTGGCTCTCCTCCTATGCGACCGGCGAATCGCCGAACACCGTCGGCGCCTGCTCGCCAGCCAAGTTCGTGAAGTGGGACAAGGCACCGGGCCGGATGGACACCCGGCTCAACGGCATCCTGATCGACCGCTACAAGGACGACGAACCCGCCGGCTACCCGACGCTGTGCAAGGGCCGCTTCGACGTCAATGGTGAAACGTATTACGCGCTCGAAGAACCAACCAGCCTGAACGTGCTCGAGATCCTGCCCGAGATCGTCAAGATCGGCGTTTCGGCGATCAAGGTTGAAGGCCGCCAGCGCAGCCCGGCCTACGTCGCGCAGGTCACGCGCACACTGCGCGCCGCACTCGACGAGTTCAATCGCGACCGCGAACAGTTCAAGGTCAAACCCGCCTGGCAAGCCGAACTCGGCAAGGTCTCGGAAGGCGTGCAGGCCACCCTCGGCGCATATAACCGTCCGTGGCGATGAGACACATGACGAGAGACACCATTAACCACAGAGACACAGAGACACAGAGAAGCTCTGTCTTGCTGTTCTCTGTGTCTCTGTGTCTCTGTGGTTAAGGATTTATTCTATGAAACTCGCTTTAGGCCCCCTCCTCTATTTCTGGCCAAAACAGGAAGTCCTCGAGTTCTACGCCGAGATGGCGCAGATCGAGGCCATCGACATCATCTATGTGGGCGAAGTCGTCTGTTCGCGCCGCCAGCAACTGCGCGTAACCGACTGGATCGGCCTGGCGCGCGACCTGACCGATGCCGGCAAGGAAGTCGTCGTTTCGGCACAGGCGCTGCTCGAATCGGAAGGCGATCTCAAGGCCACGCGCAAGCTGATCGACGAAGCCGGCTGCAAGCTCGAAGCGAACGACCTCGGCGCGGTGAACATCGCCGCCGGCCGGCCCTTCGTCGCCGGTCCGCATCTCAACATCTACAACACGGCGACGCTCGCCACCTTCCATCGCTACGGCCTCAGCCGCTGGGTGCCGCCGCTGGAAGCCGACCGCAAGCTGATCGAGACGCTGCACGCCAGCCGGCCGGAAGGCGTCGAGACCGAGGTCTTCGTCTACGGCAAGCTGCCGCTGGCCTTTTCGGCGCGCTGCTTCACTGCCCGCCACTACGGCCTGAACAAGGACGACTGCCAGTTCAAGTGCCTCGACCACCCGGAAGCGATGACGCTGAAGACACGCGAAGGCCAGCCTTTCCTCGCCATCAACGGCATCCAGACGATGTCGGCGCAGACCTACAACCTGCTCGCCGAAGTCCCGGAAATGCTGAAGATGGGCATCGACATCATCCGCGTCAGCCCGCAACCCAAACAGATGGCAGCGATCATCGCCGCCTTCGACGCGGCGCGTCGCGGCGAGGCGCCGAACGCCGACACGACCGCCTGGGCCAGCGAAGGGCTGGTCGACGGTTACTGGTTCGGCGAACCTGGGATCGCCTCGCACCACCAAGCCGCGCTCGCACAACTGCAAGGAGCCTGATCATGGCACTGCCTTCACTTTCGTTCTCCATCCCGCGCTTCAAGCTGCCGGCCTTCGTTTCCGCCGTTGGCAATAAACTGCCGCAATGGCCGCACGCGCTCGTCCTCGTCACCGGCCTCAATGCGGTACTCAAGATGAAGCTGCTGCCGCAGGATAGCCTCGACCTGCTCGAAGGGCGCAGCTTCCTCGTCGACGTGCTCGATACCGGGGGGCGCGCGTGCTTCACCTATCAGAATGGACTGTTTCGGCCGCTGTTTACGCACCCGGAAACGCCTGACCTGGCCTTCCGTGCCAACCTGTCAGCCTTTCTGCAACTGGTGGCACGCCAGGAAGACCCGGACACGCTGTTCTTCAACCGCGAACTGTCGATTGAGGGCGATACCGAACTCGGCCTCGTCGTGAAGAACATGCTCGACGCTGTTGAATGGCCGAAGCTACCCAAGTTGCCAGGACTGCCGGGGTCACCCGTCTTCTGACAGCAACGGAAAGGCCGGCCGTAGTACAGATTTCGCATCAAATCTAGGGAGATAAGAAGCATGCCGATCTGGAACAAGGAAGCCGAGTGCGCCTCGCCCGAGGCGCGACAGAAATTGCAACTGGAGCGACTGCAGAAGACGGTCGAACGCGTCTATTCCCGCGTACCGTTTTATCGTCAGAAGCTCGACCAGGCCGGCGTCAATCCCGACTCAATCACGAGCCTGAAAGACACCGCCAAGCTCCCTTTCACGACCAAGTACGAGCTGCGCGAAACCTATCCCTACGGCCTGCTCGCCTGCGACAAATCCGAACTCGTCGAAATCCACACCTCGTCCGGGACGACCGGAACACCCGTCGTCGGAGCCTACACCGAGGCCGACATCGATATGTGGTCGGAAGTCATGGCGCGCACGCTGTCGATGGCCGGCTGCGAGAAGGGCGACACGGTACAGAACGGCTACGGCTACGGCTTGTTCACCGGTGGTCTCGGCGTCCATTACGGCGCGCGCCGCATCGGCGCCAACATCCTGCCAATTTCGTCGGGCAACACACGCCGCCAGCTCCACGTAATGCGTGACTTCGGCACCACGCTGCTGACTTGCACGCCATCGTATGCGCTGTTTCTGGCCGAGGCAGCGAAAGACGAAGGCATCGACTTCCGCGAAATGCCGCTCAAGGCCGGCTGCTTCGGCGCCGAGCCGTGGAGCGAGAACATGCGCGTCGAGATCGAGGCCAAGCTCGACATCAGCGCGCACGACATCTACGGCCTGACCGAACTGATCGGCCCCGGCGTTGCGGCCGAGTGCGAATGCAAGCACGGCCAGCACTTCAACGAAGACTACTTCTACCCCGAAATCATCAACCCGGAAACCGGTGAAGTGCTTCCCGACGGTGAGAAAGGCGAACTCGTCATCACCAGCCTGCAGCGCGAGGGTTCGCCGCTCCTGCGCTACCGCACGCGCGACATCACTTTCCTGATGCGCGAGCCATGTTCCTGCGGCCGCACCTCGGTGCGTATCCACCGCCTGCTCGGCCGCACCGACGACATGATGATCGTGCGCGGCGTCAATATCTTCCCGTCGCAGATCGAAAACGTGCTGATGCGCATCGAGGGCACGCAACCGCATTACCTGATCGTGATCGACCGCGGTGCGACGCACCTTGATGAAATCGAGATCCGCGTCGAAGTCGAGGACGCCGTCTTCTCCGACGTCACCAGCGTTCTAGAACGCCTGCGCAAGCGCATCCACGACGAACTCAAGAGCGAGCTCGGCATCAGCGCGCACATCAAACTCGTGGAACCGCGCAGCATCGCCCGCAGCGAAGGCAAGGCCCAGCGCATCATCGACCGAAGGAGCATCTGATGATCATCAAGCAGATTTCCATTTTCATGGAGAACACCACCGGCCGCCTGGCCGACGTGACCGCGCTGCTCGCGCACGCCGGCATCAACCTGCGCGCCATCTCGATCGCCGACACCACCGACTTCGGCATCCTGCGTATGGTCGCCGACCAGCCGGATGAAGCGGTCAAGCTGCTCAAGCAGGAGGGTTTCACCGCCCGTGAAACCGACGTCATCGGCGTCGAGGTTCCAGACCATCCGGGTGAACTCGCGCGCATCATGTCGCTCTTCCGCGACGAAGGCGTCGGCATCGAGTACCTCTACGCCTCGCTCGAACACAAGGAAGACAAAGCGGTGATCGTGATCAAGGTCGACGACATCGCGGCCGGCCTGGCCATGCTGGAGAAACACGGATTCGCGACGATTCCGACGTTCTGAGTGGAAACCCGGAGCACTGCGCGCGAAGACCGTCGAAACAACCGGGGAGCGAGCGTGGACAAGCCAGGCCGTGAAAATCGACGAACCGCTCGGCGTGGCTCGCATGGGGGGCGTTAGCAAGGCGGCGCTCTACGTCGCGGCGCATCCGCTGAGCTTCGCGCTACAGACGCTGCGCGGCTTCCGGAAAAACCAGGGCATGCTGCTGGCCGGCGCGATCGCTTACTACGCGCTGCTTTCCATCGTGCCGGTGCTCATCCTCTCGGTCATCGTGCTCTCGCATTTCGTCGACCAGGCGGAGTTGCTGAACCTGCTCGGGAGATCGCTCGCCTGGCTGGTACCGAATCAGGCTGAAGCCGTGCTCGCCGACGTCGCGCACTTCCTGGAGAACGGTGCCGCCATCGGGAGTGTCCTCCTCGTCACATTGATGGCGTTCAGCTCGGCCGCCTTTTCCGTTCTGGAAAAGGCCTTGTCCGTGATCTTTGCCCATCACGCGACCGGGAAAAAGCGCCACTTCCTGATTTCGGCCGTCCTCCCCTACTGCTTCATGCTCTTTCTCTGGGCGGCGCTGCTCTGCGTCATGCTCGCCTCGTTCATCCTGCAGGCCATGGCGCGCGAAAGCATTCATCTGTTCGGACATGTCTGGTCACTGGACGGCCTGTCCGGCGCCCTGCTTTACATCCTCGGACTGGCGGCCGAGGCCTTCATCGTCGCTGCTATCTACCTGGTCATGCCGATCCGGCGGATTTGCGTGAGTCACGCACTGATCGGGGGGGTTACCGCCACGTTGCTCTGGGAAATCGTCCGCCAGGTCCTGATCTGGTATTTCGCAACGCTATCAACGGCCAGTATCGTCTACGGCTCTTTCGCCACCGCCGTGATCACGCTGCTAAGCATGGAAGTCGCCGCCGCACTGTTGCTGCTCGGGGCGCAGGTGATCTCGGAGTACGAGAAGATTGACCAGGGCGGATAGCGACGCAGCCACGCTGGACCGCGAGTTCGCCGCGCTACCTTTTTTCGATGCCAGTGAACTTAAGCGCCGGATGGAGCGACCAATCGCGCTTGTAGATCGGCTGATCGTCGATTTCGTGCAACGATAACGCGGCCACGAGCAGCAGGAACAAGAGGCCATACAGGCTGTACTTCAGCTTCTTGCTGGCTCTCTCCTCCTGCGAGATCGCCGAAGCCGAATAGTAAAAGCAGAACAGGCAACCGATGATCCATGCGCCAAATTCATGGAAGACGGGAAGGTAATTGTCGGCGACGAAAAACAGGATGCCGACGATCAGGGCCGCCTTATTGCCGAGACGAATCGGGTTTCGCATCATGCGCTTCCTTCTCCTGCCGGACACTCTCGCTCGACGGCTGAACACCCATAGAAAAACGCTTCCTGGTCAAAGATTCTGACGTCGTGCTTTCGAGCCATTCCTTCCCCCTGTTCTGTCTCGCCTATTGTCGCCAATTCGCCGGCCGGTGTGTCCGGATTTCTCGCCAAAATGTGTGGATCGGCGATTCCCTGTCGCCGCGGACGGATAAGGCGCCCTGTTCACTTTCCGTCGATCTGTAGCGATAAAGCAACAGAAAATGCCTCAATCATCTCAACCAAGGCCAAAAGCGCGCGCGAATGGCGAAATATGTATCTCTTTTGCAACACCGTCACAAGCTGATACAAAAATCCGGCAAAGAGCGCACGAAAGGAAGTCAAAGACAGAACAGTGGCGAACGCATAACTCGCTATAGTTCGGCCGTCGGGTGGAAGCACCCTTCACTTACGAAAGGAAACCAAATGTTGACGACGCTTGCTGTACTTGCTCTTGTATCTTTGCCATTCGCTCTGGATCTGTACTTCGCCGCTCGGGAATCGAAACCGGTCGAAGAAGAGTACCTTCCCGATGGACGATGATCAGTGCGTGGGTAACGCCCACATCACCTAGAAACGGCCTCCACTATTTGGGGGCCGTTTTTATTTGCAGCGTTGGATGCAGCCGATGCAGCCCAGAAATTCTCGTATGAGGGTTGACCGCGTTCAGGCGACGCGACTCATCTTCTGCGGTTTACCCACCACTTCGGTCTGCGCCGCTGAAGGGCGAACGAGACTGAACAGATCCTTGGGATTGGCCATTTCCGGAATCAGCGAAATCAGCTGCCCCAAACCCAGCGCGCTGGCCGAGTCGCGCATGTAGCGCAGCGCCGAATAGTCTTCGAGCGCAAAGCCGACCGAATCGAACAGCGTCACCTGCCGATCATCGGTCCGACCCGCCGCCGTGCCGGCCAGGACCCGCCAGAATTCGGTGACCGCGAAATCGGCCGGCATCTGCTGCAAGTCGCCTTCGACGCGCGTCTGCGGCTCGTACTCGACGAACACCGACGCCCCGCGCAGAACGTCGGGATGCATCTCCGTCTTGCCGGGACAGTCGCCGCCAACACCGTTGATGTGCATGCCGGGTTCGAGCATGTCCGGCGTGATGATGCGGGCGCTGGTCTTGTCAGCCGTCACGGTGGTGACAATATCGGCGCCGCGCACGGCCTCATGCACGCTGCCGCACACGCGTAGACGCAGCTCCGTGTGCGCCAGATTGCGCATCAGCTTGGCCGTCGCCGCACGGTCGATGTCGAACAGGCGGATTTCCTCGATGCCGAGCAGATGGTGGAACGCCAGCGCCTGGAACTCGCTCTGCGCGCCATTGCCGATCAGCGCCATGATCCGGCTTTCTGGCCGCGCCAGCGTCTGTGCCGCGAGCGCTGACATGGCGGCGGTGCGGATCGCCGTGGTCAGCGTCAATTCGCTCAGTACTTCGGGCACGCCGGTATCGACGCGCGCCAGCACACCAAACGCCATCACCGTCGGCAAGCCGAGCGCGGTGTTCTTTGGGTGACCATTGACGTACTTGAAGGTGTAGTGAGCGCCGTCGGAAATCGGCATCAACTCGATGACGCCGTCGGCCGAATGACTGGCCACGCGCGCGCATTTGTCGAACGCTTCCCAGCGCATGTAGTCATCGCGCAGGTAGTCGGCGACGCCGCGCAGGCAGGATGCGATACCTTGGGTGTTGACGAGGTGAGCGACGGTCTCGGCGCTGAGGAATTGCGTTTGGACGCTGGATGTTGTCTTCATGATGCGTGCTCCGGTGAACTTGTCTTGAGTTTCTCAAGTCCGCGTAGCAATGTGAATCGTCAACATTGACCTCTTTTCAGCAAAAATTTATCATTTCGCCAACACTCTCTGACGAAATGACAATATGGATGCGACCGATCAGCAGTTGCTCTCCCTCCTGCGCAAGGACGCGCGCGCCAGCATCGCCACACTGGCGCAGAAGTTGGGGGTTTCACGTGGAACGGTCACCAACCGCATTACGCGGCTGGAGGACACCGGAATCATCGTCGGCTACACGGTCCGCCTGCGCCCGGACGCGGAGCCGAACGAAATCCGCGCCTGGATGAGCATCGCCGTCGAAGGCAACGAGACGCGCGCCGTGATCGCCAACCTGCTCGGCGAACCGGGCGTCGCCAGCCTCCACGACACCAACGGCCGCTGGGACCTGCTCGCCGAACTGCGCGCCGCCAACCTCTCGGAGCTGTCGCAGGTGCTCGAACGAATCCGTCTGGTGCGCGGCATCAGCAGCACCGAGACGAGCATTCACCTGCAGACGTATCGTTTGTCGTAAGTGATGAGTGAACGGCGTCCGACCCGGTCAGCACCGCTCACGAACGGCTAGACGTGATACTGCGCCACCGTCTGCTGCATGTTCTGCGCATGAGAACCGAGCAATACGGCCTGTGAAGCGCCGCCCTGTGCTGCGACGCTGCTCTCTTCCGCCTGCTGCGCGATCGTCTCGACCATTCGGGCGATCTGCGTTGAAGCTTCGCGCTGTTCGAGGACGGCCGTCGCGATTTCGCTGGCCATGCTGACGGCCAAGGAGCTGGTACTACCGATCTTCTGGATCGCCTGCGAGGCATCGTTGGCACGAGCGACGCCAACGCTCACCCGCTCAACTGCTGCCTCCATGCTCTCAACGGCCTCGCCGGCGCTGGCGCGCATGGTCTCGATAGTCGTCGAGATTTCCTTGGTCGACTTGGTCGTCATGTCAGCCAGCTTGCGCACCTCGTCGGCGACGACGGCGAAACCGCGCCCCTGCTCACCGGCGCGCGCCGCCTCGATGGCTGCATTCAGCGCAAGCAGTCGTGTTTGGTTGGCAATATCGTCGATGACGCCCATCAGCGAGAAGATCCGCTTGGTCTGATCGTCGAGTTCGCGGATTCGCGTCGAGGAGACCGAGACGACGCCTTCGATGTCGCGGATGTCCTGAACGGTCTGACCGATGACGCGTTCGCCCGCCTGCGCCAATTGTCCCGACTCCTTGAAGACGCGATCCGATTCGGCGGTTCGCTCGCCAACGTGCGAGATGCTGACGGTGAGCTGCTCGATGCTGGCAGCCATGTCCGACGCCGCGTCGCTCTGCGCTTCCGCGCTGGTAGCGACCTGCGCCGTCGTCCGGCTCAGGGCGTCGGCCGAGTCTAGTACCGTTGCGGCCGATTCAGTGAGCGTCCGGAAGCTGTCCTGCAGTTTGACGAGCAGGCGATTGAAGGCACGTGCGGTGCTGCCCAATTCGTCTTGGGTATCGAGCGGAATGCGGTGGGTAAAGTCCATGCTGCTTTCGACGGCGCGGATCGAGTCGCGCATCATCAGCAACTGCCCGGAAATACGCCGGATCAACAGGTAACCGAGGAGCAGTACGAGCGCGACGCCGATGGCGATCAGCGACCACGCAAGCGTCGTCGTCCGCTGGCTCTCCGCTTCCGCAGCGACGCGCGCGGCGTCGGCCTGGCTCTTGGCGAAGGCGATGTGCTTGGCGATCGAGTCGGACACTGCCTTGGCCTTGGGCGTGCATTCGGTGACGATGATTTCACGCGCGACCAGCTTTGAATTCTCTTTCGCCTGTTCCCAGGCCTTCATGAAGACGGCTTCGTAAGCGGCATAGGCCGCCTGGTCTGCTTCGAAGAGCGCCTTTTCGGCCGGATCGGTGTCGAGCGCGGCGTAGGCTTCGAAGCTCTTCTTCAGCGACTCGCGCGTCGCGATAATCTGCTTGTCGACCTCGGCAGTTTGTTCGGGTTCGTAGTAGGTGAGATGCAGGAGAATCTGGCCTTGCATCAGCGAGAGCGAGTTCTGTACGGAGGTGAGCGCGTCAAGGGATGGAATGGTTCCCTCGTTGACCTCTTTCAGTTTGCTCGAAAGGTCACGGGTCGAAACGACACCGGCGATCCCGACCACGATCAGTGAAATTACCGCAATAGCCACCATCAGCCAAAGTCGCTTGGCCACGGTCATGTTGAAGTTCTTCATATTGCCTTCCCCTCATTGGTTCCCGACGTTTTGCGGGATACTTTTTCGAACAATCAGGGGAAGAAATCTTACTGCCGGCGAATCGGGCTTTCATTTCAGCCGATTGAAACATTGCGACAACTGTTACGACGATCGATCAACATTTGTAACAAGCCGCGATATCCTGGCCTTATCGTCAGGCTGCCTTTGGCGCTCGGACAAGTTCCGCATGTTCAACACGATTGCGCCCCGCGTTCTTGGCGCGATAGAGCAATTCATCGGCTCGGGTAATCAGCAATTTCGGGTCACCACCGAGTCCGACTGCCGAAAAATCCGCCGCAACGACGCCAAAACTGGCCGTCACACCGACCGTCCGCTCGCCGTCGTAATACGCCGGGGTATCTGCAATGGCTCGGCGCAGGCGTTCGGCGAGATGGATTCCACCGTTAAGGTCGGTTTCCGGGAGGATCAGCACGAACTCTTCACCGCCATAGCGAATGACGCTGTCGATGTGATCGCGACATGCGGCCTGGAGTATGCCGGCGAAATGCTGCAGCACGATATCTCCGGTCTGATGGCCGTAGGTGTCGTTGATTGACTTGAAGTGGTCAAGGTCGCACATGATGACGGTCAGCCACGCCGGGTAGCGCGACGCACGTTCGACTTCCTGCTCCAGCAGGTGTTCTTCCAGAAAGCGCCGGTTGAAGCAGCCGGTCAGATGGTCGCGGAAACTGAGGTGGCGCAGGTTCGATTGCGTACGAAATTGCTGCCGGCCGAGAGACTCAAAGCGGTGCGCGGCGATGATGCCGACGGTATTGACCAGTACCAGCAACATAGTCATCGTCAGCATGTCGGAGATGCTCAGAGTTCCGACGTGGATGGCCAGTACGCTGAAAACCACGGTAGTCACAACGGACACTGCCGTGGCGTTGACGAACGAGTTGGGGATGAAGAGGAGAACGACGACAAGCATGATGCTCATCGACATGGCGTGCCAGGGGACTTCATGCGGTCGGTGCACGAGTACCAGCATGAAGGCGGCCATGCCGACGACCTCGACCGTGGTCGCAACCACACGCGGCACGGTGATCGACTGCGGATGCCGTGCCAGCACGAAAATACCAATCGCGGCGGCGATTGCGACCAGCAGCCGCGCCAAGAACAATTCGAGCGTCTTGTCGGTGTAGCCGAGCACGGCAACGTCGCTCAGGGCAAAGGCAACGTAGAAGCAGGCACAGACACTGAGCGCGATGCGCAACTGCGCCAGCATCTGCGGCAAATGGTGGCGCTGAAAGGCGCGCTCGCGCTCGGGCTGGCGAAACGTCGCCGATAAGCGCTTCAAGCCGAAGTCGCTGCCGTCTTCCTGTCGATACTCGTTATGCGCTCTTCCCCGCCCCAACATCCTGATACCCCTTCACGCGGCAAAGGTAGATAGGAAATCAAACGCGCGGCGATGTCAATTACAAAGTCATATTGGCGGCCGCGGCAACACGCTATCCGCCATACACCTTTGCGTCGGGGATGATCTGCAGACCGACGTCGAGCAGCCGCTGCCGTGCGCCCGGAATGTCCTGGACGTCGATGACGAAGAACGCGCTGTCGCCGTCACTGACGGTACGGCCGTAGGCGTTGGCGAAATTCACGCCGGCCTTGACGATGTCTTTCAGAAGCTCATCCAGCCCGCCCGGCTTGTCGACCATCTGCACGACGACGATCTCGCGCAGCGCGGCGGTCATGCCGGCCTCGTCCAGCAGCCTTTGCGCCCGCCCCGGGTCGGAGACGACGAGGTTGAGGATGCCCCAACCGTTGGCCGTGTGGTTGATATGGATCGAGCGGATGTTAATTCCCGCCGCGCTGAGGACAGCCGTCACCCGTTCGAGGTGGCCCAGTTTGTTTTCGAGAAAGATGGAAACCTGATAGCTCATGGTGTGCCCTTACTGTTTGCGCTTGTCGATCACGCGCACGGCCTTGCCTTCCGCCTTCGGGATCGATCCCGGTTCGACGAGCTTGATCAGCGGCCGCACCAGCACTTCGTCGCGAATGAGGCGGGTGATGTGCTTCTGCAGGCGGTCGAGGAAAGCCAGATCGCCCTTGAACCATTCCTTCTTGACCTCGACCTCGACGATCATCTCGTCCTGGTCGTCGATCGTGTCGAGCAGAATCCGGTAGTCGTCGCCGACTTCCGGCAGACGCATCAGGATGCCTTCGACCTGCATCGGGAAGACGTTGCAGCCCTTGACGATGAACATGTCGTCCGAACGGCCGGAGATGCGGTCGATGCGGCGGTGCGTGCGGCCACATTTGCATTCGCCGGGCAGGAAGCGGGTCAGGTCGCGCGTGCGGTAGCGGATGATCGGCATCGCCTGACGGTCCAGCGTGGTCATCACCAGTTCGCCGACTTCGCCATCGGCTACGGGCTTGAGCGTCTGCGGGTCGATGATTTCGACGACGTAGGCGTCTTCCCAAATGTGCAGGCCGTTCTGCTCGGTGCATTCGAAGGCCACACCGGGACCGTTCATCTCCGAGAGGCCAAAGGAGTTGTAGGCCTTGACGCCGAACATCTCCTCGATGCGCCACCGATGCGCGTCGGTGTGCGGCTCGGCGCCGATCACCAGCGTATGTAGCTGAGTATCCTGGCGCGGATCGAGCCCTTCTTCCTTGAACACGTCGTACAACCGCCCAAGGTAGCTCGGGATCGCGTGCGCGACGGTGGTACCGAAATCGCGCATCAGCTTGATCTGGCGCAAGCTGTTGCCGGCCCCGGCCGGAATGCTCAGGCAGCCAAGCTTCTCGACGCCATACTGGAAGCCGAGGCCGCCGGTAAACAGGCCGTAACCGCAGATGTTCTGGAACACGTCGGTGTCACGCACGCCGGCCGCGAACAGCGAGCGCGCCATCAGGTTGGCCCAGCTGCCGAGGTCATGCCGGTTGTGGTAGACCGCCGTCGGATTGCCGGTGGTACCGCTCGAGCTGTGCAATCGCACGACGTCGCGCTTGTCGGCCGCCAGGAATCCCCACGGAAAATCGCTGCGCAACTCTTCCTTGGTCGTGAAGGGCAGTTCGCGGATCTGCTCAATCGACTTCAGGCCGGAAGCAGCGGCCCGGCTGATTTCGGCCTTGTTCCGGTAGTGCGCCGAGTTGACCGCCTGCCGCAGCGTGCTGTTCAGCCGCTTGACCTGAAGCACCTCCAGGTTCTTTCGCTCGAGCTGCTCGAGCTCCTTTTCCCAGTACATAGATCGTCAATGAAGATTGGATTTTGGCAATGGGGCACGAGTATAAACCTGGCGATTCGGTCGGACGCCATCGATTGTAGATAAGCGATGCCGTCCGCGCAGATTGTCCTCGGCCTACCTCCCTGCGGGAAAGCACGCCGCCAGATGCGCGGCCGATGGCTTCTTTGAGAAGAAGCTGACCACGATCGAAAACAGCAAGGACACCGGCACGGCGAAGACGAGCGGATCGACGTCCTTGAACGGCGTTCCCGCACCGAGCGACGGCACACCGAAGAAGGCTTCGCACAGCCCGAGCGGTTTGGAGACCTTCTCGAAGACGAAGAAGAGGATGACCACGCTGACCGCCAGTCCGCTGAGGAAACCGGCATGCGCCCCGGCCTTGGTGACGCCCTTCCAGAACAACCCGAGCGCGTAGATGGCGAGGAAGCTGCCGGCGCACAGGCCGAAGAACAGCGAGGTGCCGTTCACGATGATCGTCGCGCCGTCCTTGAAGAAACTCGGCAGGTAGTAAGCGGTCAGCGTCGTGATCAGGATGCCTGCAAGCATCGCCAGACGGATCACGCGCACCGGTTTCTCGGCCTTGAGGCCCATGCCCTTTTCCATGATGTCGTGGCCGATCGCCGAGCCCATGGTGTGGAACTGCGAGCTCATCGTCGACATCGCCGCCGCCAGCAGGGTGATCATGAACACCGCCGTGTACCACTCAGGCATGTTCTCCTTGATGAACAGCGGGATCACGTTGTCGGGGGCGCCCGCCGCAGCGATCGCGATCTTGCCGCCGGCGTTGAAGAAGAAGACGTTCGACAGCGCACCAACGATGAAAGCGACACCGGTCATCAGCATGATGAAGAGGCCGCCGATCACCACACCGCGGTTCAGTTCGCGATCGCTCTTGACGGTCATGAAGCGGACGACGAGCTGCGGTTGCGCCAGCACGCCAATGCCGACACCAAGCACAACGGTCGAAATCAGCGTCCACCACAGCGGCGACATCAGCTCGGGCATCGCCGTCCAGCCGCGATGGCCCTTGGCCGCCAGCGCCGCCGGCACCTTGTCGGCCATTGCCGTCAGTTGCTCGTGCGCCGGCACGACGCCGCCCAACGCCCTGTAGGTGAACCAAAGCAGCACAATCATGCCGATCGCCATGATGGCGCCCTGGAAGGCGTCGGTGTACAGCACGCCCTTCATGCCGCCCATCATCACGTAGAGGCCGACGATGACGACGATGGTCAGCAGCGCCATGTTCTGCGACAGGCCAAGCGCCACGGTCAGGAAGCTGACGCCGCCGAGCATCACGGCACCTGCGTAGAGCGGCATGCCGACGAAGATCAGCGCCGCCGACGCCACCTGCAGAAACCTGGAGTCGTAGCGCTTGCCGATGAACTCGGGGAAGGTGTGTGCGTCGAGCTTGTGCCCCATGGCGCGCGTGCGCTTACCGAAAACGACAAAAGCGATGAAGATACCGAGGAAGATGTTGAGCACCGTCAGCCACAGGATGCCCATGCCGAAGACCGCCGCCGCGCCGCCAAAGCCGACGATGGCCGCCGTCGAGATGAAGGTCGAGCCGTAGGAGATGGCCATGATCACCGGATGCACCTGGCGCCCAGCGAGCAGGAAGTCCTTGGTGCTCGTCGTCTGTTTGAAGCCGAGATAGCCGAGTCCGGCGGTGATCGCCAGGTAGAGGATCGTCGTTGCGGTGACGGTCGCATTCATTTCGGCTCCTTCGCTTCCCACGCCGCTTCTTCGGCGATCTCGCGGATTTCTTCTTCGGTGCCCGGCTTGTTCCAGTTGACGAAACCGTAGACCGCGCACAAGGCGGCCGACGCCAACGACAACAGGAAAGCCAGACTGACTCTCCAATCCCCCAAACCCAGCATCACACTCCCCTTTTTAGTAACCGACTTGCGAGTCGGCCGTAAGCAAAAAAATTCGTCTTGTCTCAGGCCGGTGCAAC
>JAGNOM010000030.1 GCA_017990155.1 Propionivibrio sp.
GGCCTCGATTCAAGGCGATACCGTTCGTGTCAGTGGCGCCAAGCGCGATGAGTTGCAGGCATGCATCGCAGCGGTGACCAAGGCCATTACCGACTTTCCAATCAAATACGGCAATTTTCGCGATTGATGGCCGTTCCGAACCGGAGGCCGGGCTTCCGGGTGAGTTCTGATGCAAATGTCGTCCAAGGTAGTTGAGGGTTTGGAAGAGCAGGAAAATCTCGAGCCGGGCGTGCTGTCCTGGATTGGTGAGTTGCGCCGCGTGTCGATGGCGGTCAGCAAGAAATCCGGTAGGTCGTCGGGCTCACGAAACCAGGTCTATTACGTTCTGCACTGGACGGTGGATGTACGTGGCTTCGGGGTGACCGTGCTCCGGGGGCGCGATCGCGAAACTGCCGAGGAGTGGTGGTCGATCGATCGATCGCTGATCAAGCCGCCGCCGTTCGTGACTGAGGACGACGTTGCCATATTCAGTCTGCTTTGGGCGGAACGCGCTTACGATAGCGGTTTGCGCGCTTTTGGTCTGGGGCCAATGCATGGCGCCGAGTGCCTGGGACGGATGGTCCAGACCGGGCGCCTGTACGCGGTGAATGACTTTTCACCGCTGACCATTGCCGAACCGCGTCCCGGGCGCGTCGCATGGCAAGTCGATGGGAATGGTCGGCAACGCCCGTTATTGCGAGCCGTTCCCGACGCGAGCTTTGTCTTGCCGTTCGAGTGTCCTTGGTTCGTGGACTTGAGCGAAGGGGTTGTTGGGCGACTGCTGGTCCCGGGGCGTCCGGAAATAATTGCACAGCTTTTTTCGCTTCCGCCGCTTTCAGCCGAGGATGCCGGAATGGTCGCGGATGCTTTGGTCGAGCTTGCTCCCGAGTTGCCGCTTCCCGTCGAAGACGCCTGCGCACAACTCCGCTGCATTGACGCTACTCCGCTTCCCGTTTTGCGCCTCCAGACGATCAATACGCACGGCAACAGGAACTGGCGCGATTATCCGCTGAGCTATACGGGCGGTGAGTTTGACGTCGGCCTGCCGGTGTTTCGCTATCAGGACGCCGAAGCCAAGCCGGACGATCAACGCGAGTTTTGCACGCTTCCTGATGGTGAAACGGTACGCATCCAGCGTCGCATCGAACTGGAGTCGAGTTTGATGAAAATCTTGGTTGCCGAAGGTTTGCAGAAAGTACCGGCAAGCGTTCTGCACACGTTTGGCAGTCCGCCGGACAATGCCTACGGGCTAGCCAATGAGTCGTTCTGGGATAGTTTCATGGCCGATGCATTGCCCCGATTGCGCGACGCGGGTTGGGCTGTCGAATTCGACGACGATTTCCGGCATTTCATGCTTGAGGTTGACGCTTGGGACGCTGAACTGATCGAGTCGGACAATGGCTGGTTCGATCTGGACATGGGCATTATCGTTGACGGCGAGCGTTTGCCGTTGGCGCCACTCCTCGCGTCGCTTTTCCGCAGGGACTCCCGCTGGCTCGACCTTGCCTTGCTGCATCAGATTGACGACGACGAAGCGATCGAGCTGAAAACGACATTCAATAAGCGCATTCGCGTCCAGGCCGGCCGATTGAAGCCGCTGGCTGCGACGCTGATCGATCTGTTCGACGGCTTCTCGGAAGGCCAAACGCTTCGCCTCTCGCGATTTGATGCGCCGCGATTGGTCGAATTGAACGACAAGAGCCGGTGGCAGTTCCGCGGACAGAGCGATGTTTTCGCCCTTGCCGACCAATTGTCCGCCGCTCAAGGGATCAGTCACGTCGAACCGCCTGCCGGATTGGGGCTGGAATTGCGTACCTATCAACGCGAGGGGCTGGCCTGGTTGCAGTTCCTGCGCGAACAAAACCTGTCGGGTATTCTGGCCGACGACATGGGCTTGGGCAAGACCGCGCAAGCGCTCGCTCATTTGCTGGTGGAGAAGGAAAGCGGGCGGCTCGACCGACCCGCGTTGGTCGTCCTGCCCACATCGCTTGTTTTCAACTGGAAGAATGAAGCGGCGCGATTCGCACCCAGCCTGGCCATCCTTTCGCTGCACGGGGCGGAGAGAAAGACGCGCTTTGCCGAGATTCCGGCGCATGATGTCGTGCTTACGACGTATCCGTTGCTTTGGCGCGATGCACATGAGTTGACCAAGCATCGCTATCACCTGCTCATTCTCGATGAGGCGCAGACCGTCAAGAATGCGCGCAGTCAAGGCGCCGAAGTCGTGCGCAAGATTGAGGCTCGGCACCGTCTGTGCCTGACCGGGACACCGCTGGAAAATCACTTGGGCGAGTTGTGGAGCCAGTTCGATTTTCTGTTGCCCGGCTTTCTCGGCGACCGCAACGCCTTCACAAAATATTGGCGTTCGCCGATCGAAAAACAGGGTGACCTGCCAAGGCGGGATTTGCTGGCGCGGCGGATCCGGCCATTCATTCTGCGCCGTAAAAAGGAAGAGGTCGCGCGCGAACTGCCTTCCAAGACGATCATCGTGCGCAAGGTCGAACTGGGCGGAAGTCAACGCGATCTGTACGAAACAGTTCGCGCAGCGATGGACGCGATGGTGCGTGAAGAAGTCGCCAACAAGGGATTTGGTCGCAGCCAGATACTGATTCTCGACGCCCTGCTCAAGTTGCGGCAGGTTTGCTGCGACCCGCGTCTGGTCAAGGCGCACGCGGCTCAGCGGGTCAAAGAGCGTGCAAAGCTCGATTTGCTGATGACCATGTTGCCCGAGCAAGTCGATGAAGGGCGGCGCATTCTCCTCTTCTCGCAATTTACGAGCATGCTTGCCCTGATCGAGGAAGAGTTGAGAAAAGCAGGGCTCGACTACGTTATTTTGACCGGCGACACCGTTGACCGCGAAACACCGGTGCGCCGCTTTCAGGCCGGTGAAGTACCGATTTTTCTGATCAGTCTTAAGGCCGGCGGCATTGGCTTGAATCTGACTGCCGCCGATACGGTGATTCATTACGATCCGTGGTGGAATCCGGCCGTGGAAAACCAGGCAACCGATCGCGCGCATCGCCTTGGTCAGGACAAACCCGTTTTTGTCTATAAGCTCATCATCGCCGGTAGCATCGAGGAAAAAATCCTTTCCTTGCAGGAGCGAAAAGCCGATCTTGCGGCGGGAATTCTCTCGGCGGACCGCAATGTCGACCTGAAGTTCGGGGTGGACGATCTCGCTGCCCTGTTTTCGCCACTGCCTTCATAATCAACGTGCTGCGCGCCTGATTCGTATCGGCACAGTTGCGATACGATCGTCGCCCGGCTGTTATGTTGATTGGATAATGCTGAATTGATAGAAGTGGCTTTGGCACGGTAAATGCCATGAAATAAAAGGGGTTTTTGATTGTTTTATCAGCTTTAACTGTTTGACCGCGCGGTCGGGGTCGGGGATAATTTCCGATTTTCGCGCTTCGCGAGTTCGGCTTACCGTGCCATATTGGTGCCTGGTTATTTGCCGATTGCTTCAGATTTTTGACTTTACAGGATCGAGAAATGACCAAGAACCACTCGTCGCTTGCCATTGACCCCTACTACGATGGCGTCCCTGCGTACATGACCGAAGTGTACGACTGGGCGTATGTCGACCCGACGTGGGTGCGGGCACTGGATCACAACTGGGTCGTTCGAGTCCTTCTCTTCCTGAATGACCAGCGCCTGATGCGGGCCTATTTGAACGAAATCAAGCCCGGCATGCGTGTCTGGCAACTCGCGCACGTGTATGGCGATCTGGTTACACGGGCCGCGCAGAAAGTCGGACCAAAGGGCGCGTTTCACCTGACGGACGTGACGCCGATCCAGATTGAGCATGGACAGCGCAAACTGGGTGGAATGGAATGGACCAAGGTCATCCGCAGCGATGCCGCCAGTTTTGTCTGCGAGGATAAAGGTAAATACGACCTCATCTGCAGTTTCTTCCTGCTCCACGAGGTTCCGGAAGAGAAAAAATACGAAATTGTCAATCACATGCTCGATAAGCTGCCGAAGGGAAGCAAGGCTGTGTTTGTTGACTATCACAACCCGGCGAAATGGCAGCCAATCCGCTATATCCTTAAAGTCGTCAACCACTATCTTGAGCCGTTTGCGGAAGCGCTCTGGAAGAACGAGATCCAGCATTACGCGTCCAAGGCGAAAAAATTCGTTTGGCGCAAGAAGACCTTCTTTGGCGGCGTGTATCAGTGCGTCGTCGTCGAGCACAAATCCTGATCGGCGATAGCTCAAACGCATAGCGAGGCGCAGGCAGCCAGTTGGCTGCCTTTGCTTTTGTGCGCCCGGCAGGGCGCACTCAGTTGCTTGTGGACAGTCCGTCGTCAGACGGGCTATGCGAGTTCTTCAGGCTGACGTCGGGAGCGCTCTGTTGCCATCAATGGAAAGGTCCACCAACGAATCGGGCGCGAATCGAGGAATGTGGCAAAATAGCCCGTCCCAAGGTCTCTGTAGTGCGACATATGGCATCAGGTTTCAATTTCTCGTGGGCCAATCCCCTCTGGCGGGCACGACCAAACACTTCGGGTGTCGCGCGTAGCGTATTCCTCTGCGCAGCGCTCGTGGCGCCGTTGGCGCAGGCGGTTGATGTCGGGTTGGCTGGATTGTTTCCCGGCAAGGCATTGTTAACCATCGATGGCGGTGCGCCCCGGATTGTAGCCGTCGGGGCTACGACCCGTGAGGGTGTGAAAGTGCTCTCAACGGAGGGGGAAACCGCCACCTTGGAGGTTGAAGGAAAGAAACGCGTGCTGCGTGTCGGGCAGAATGTGGTGGCGCAGCCGTCAACCGGCGGTTCGCAAAAGGTCGTTTTGACGGCTGATTCTGCCGGACATTTCCTGGCGACTGGAAATGTGAACGGGACGACGGTTCGTTTCCTTGTCGACACGGGGGCTTCGATGGTCTCGCTAGGTGCCGCGGATGCGCGCCGGATTGGAATTGATTCCAGCAAGGGGGAACAGGGGATTACCAATACGGCGAACGGACAGGCTGTGGTGACACGCGTAAAGCTGGACAACGTGCGTGTCGGAGAAATCGTGATGAATAATGTCGATGCGCTGGTACACCAGCAGGACATGCCGTTTGCGCTGCTCGGCATGAGTTTTTTGAACCGGATGGAAATGCAGCGTGATGGCGATACCATGACGCTAAAGAAACGCTATTAGGAGAATCAAATGCCGCATCGCGACCAGGAAATTGCCATGCTACGCCGCGAGCTCGAAATGCTGATGAGCGAGCGGCAAACCCTGCTTCGGGTTGTCGGATCGAGCGCAGCGCTCATTGCCAGCCTCAACAGCCGGCACTTGCCGGTTGGCGCGGTCGAATCGGCTGATTTGCTGGCGACCTCGATCAACTCATTGTCAGAAGAGACTTTGCAGGATGCCCTGAATGCTGTCCGCGCCGAAATCGAGGAAGAGCAAGCTGCTGGAGGAAACTAGCCCACGGTCAATGGAAGAGGGAAAGGCGGCTTTGCCAACGCTGGCGCGTCTGCGTAAGGCACTTTCGTCCGTGCCGTTTCCCGCTTCTGTTTATCTGGTGGAGGATTGTGGCGAAGGGAACGATCTGATTCCGGCCGCAGTTCTTTTCTCGATCGTACTGCGTGAAGATGAACCGTCCGTATTGCTCACGCAGAGGAATCCCGACCTGAAAGATCACCCCGGGCAGATCAGCTTCCCAGGTGGTCGGGTTGAACAGCAGGATCGTTCCCTAGCCGATACCGCTTTGCGTGAGGCAGAAGAGGAGATCGGTCTTGATCCGGCGTGCGTTGAAGTCGTGGGATATCTTCCGGCATACCGTACGGTGACCGGATTTTTAGTGACGCCCGTTGTGGCAATCGTCACGCCACCTGTTGATCTCCGCCCCGATCCCGACGAGGTGGCAGAAGTCTTTGAAGTGCCTTTGTCGTTCTTGCTCGATTCTGCCAACCACAAGCGACATACGATTCAGTTGCAGGGAAAGGTGCGCGATTTCTTCGCGGTGCCGTACGGCGATCGTTTCATCTGGGGGGCGACGGCAGGAATTATCCTTGGCCTGGCGCGATTGGTCTCGAACGACTAGCCCGATGCAATGACGAAGCAAATGACGTATCAGAATCCGTCATTCCGGGCTTGACCTTGGGTCCAGCGGCGCGCCGCTGGATTTGACAAGGTGAAACGAAGGCCCAAACACCGTTGGAAATTAGCGGCTGGACCTCCGCACCATCCCTCGCCAAAAGTTCCCGATTGTTACCAATCGGCACGAAAGCTGCGATAAGTCAGCACAGATTTCTCGACGCTCTTTCGATACACTTCTTCTCGTAGGTTGAAATATGTTTTCACATTACGAAAGGAAGTGTTCTATGAGTAATCTTCATTCTCTCGCGGTTATCGCTCTCGCGCTTGCCGCGATCTTTGTGCCGCAACTGCTCGCGCTGTATTTCAGCGAGCGACCCCGTTCTGAATCTGCCTAAACCACGAAAGGAAATAATCATGCTGACCACCGCTTTTGTTCTTGCCGCTCTCGCCATTCCGCACGCTCTGGAACTCTACTTAGACATGCCGGAAGAATCGGCCGAGGAAGAGTACATTCCTGACGGCCGCTAAGAGGGCTTGAACGTGTCCTACCTTCTGTCCATCATCGCTCTGCTCTCCGTCCCGTACCTGCTGGACGTCTATCCGAGTACGGCCAGCCGCCGGGGCTGCGAGCAGCAGTAACCGCGGCCGGTTGTCATCGCGCGAGATTTGTCTCGCGACGCCATTCCCTGAGTCCGAGCCGTTTCGCACGGCTTTGTTGCCTCCTCAGGTCGATCCGTTCCGATTTCTTGTTTCTTTCCGCGTGACTTGCTAAAAGCCGGGTCTGAGGCGTTACCGTGCGTCACAGGCCGGTACTTAATCAGGTTGCGCGCGCCACAGTTTGACGGGGTGCCGGTTGATAGAATCTGTCTATCGAAACGTCGGACTCCCGGAAACGCCTATGTATTGGTCAAACCTGATGGAAACGATCGCCCTCCTACTTGTTTGCGTGGTTTTACCGAGTGCGGTTGCCATGTACTTCAGTGCACCGCCGAATGGCGATCGCGGGTTGGAGTAGGTAGGTAAACCTGGGAACGCTCGATCCGTCCTCCAGCTCCACGGATGCGTCAAGGTGTCCTCAGCGATGTACGAGCACCGGAATCTTCGTGTGGCGCAGCACTTTTTCCGTTACGGAACTGAGCAAGAGGTGGCCGATTCCGCTTCGCCCGTGCGAGGCCATGAAGATCAGGTCGCAGGCTTTTTGCTCAGCGGCCTTGACGATGGCTTCATAGGGTGATTCGCTGATCAGCGCCAGTCCGCTGCATTCGACACCGGCTTGGCGCGCGATGTCTTCGGCGGCGTCGAGGATCTGGTGCGCATGGCGCTCCTCCTGCGCGTGGAAGAAGTCTGGTGCGCTCGCGTCCATGATCGCGCCTTCGCCGCAATAGACTGCGGGAAAGGCGTGTTCGACGTGCAGGAAAGTGATACGCGCGCCGGCGTCGCTGGCGAATGAAACGGCACGCTGCACTGCAGCCAGAGAGAAATCGGTACCGTCGGTCGGGACCAGAAGATGTTTGAACATGGTGAGTCCTTCTCTGTGGGGTGGGCGCGTTTTCAGTGTCCGCCCGCCGATGCGTCGACGACCCGGTTCGGCTTGGGTGCGAGCCAGATGACCGAGGCTGCTACGATGAAAGCAATACCGACATAGCCCATGATCTGATTGGTCGCCAGCATGACGGCTTGGCCGTTGATCATGCGATCGATCGACTGCAGGGCGACATCGGCGGACATCCCCGAACTCTCGAGCAGGGCGCGAACGCTTTGGTCGCTGTCGGAGATTCCGACCAGTTCGGCATGATTCCGCGTGATCTGGTCGTCCCATACGGTGGTGATCAGCGAGGTGGCGAAGGCGCCGGACAAGGTCCGCAGGAAGTTCATGAGTCCAGCGGCGGAAGCCGTTTCGTGTTCGTCGACGCTGGCCAGCGCCAGACCGGTCAGTGGAATGAAGAAGAACGGCAAGCCGAGTCCCATCAACATGATCGGTTGCGATACGTCCCAATAGCCCATGTCGGTGGTGGCGATGGTGCGCAGCAAGGTCACCAGTCCAAGCCACATTACGCCTCCAAACACCAGTTTGCGCGGATCGACCTTGTTCGAGAGTGTGGCGGCGATTGGTGCGACGAACAGCGCGAAGACGCCGGTCCAGGCCGTGGCCATGCCGGCGGTCGTCGCCGTGTAGCCCATGAAGCTCTGCAGCCACTGCGGCGTCAGCACGTTGGAGCCAAAGAAAGCGGCGAAGGCCAGACTGATCGTCAGCACGCTGACGGTGAAGCCACGATGACGGAATACGCGCAGATCGACGACGGGATGTTCTTCATGCAACTCCCAGATCAGGAAGGCGGCGAAGCCGATGACGGCGATGATTGCCAGTGCCACGATTTCAGGTGACGAGAACCAGTCGAGATTCTTGCCTTCGTCGAGCATCAGTTGCAGCGCACCGACCCAGACGACGAGCAGGATCAGGCCGATACGGTCGATCGGGTTCTTGAGCAGCGGCAGTTCGTAGCGCTTGAGCATCCGCCAGGCGATGAAGGCGCAGGCGAAGGCAATTGGCAGGTTGATGTAGAAAATCCACGGCCAGCTGTGCTCATCGCACAGATAGCCGCCGAGGATCGGGCCGAGCACTGGGGCGATCAGCGTGGTCATCGACCATAAACCGATGGCCGCGGCTGCTTTCTCCTTCGGGAAGATGCGCAGCAGCAGCGTCTGCGATAGTGGCATCAGCGGGCCGCCAGCGAATCCCTGGCAGATGCGGGCGAAAACCAGCATGCCGAGCGATGTGGAGGTTCCACATAGCGCGGAGAAAGCGCCGAATAGCGCCATGGCGACGACAAAGACGCGTACGGCGCCGAATCGTGCGGCCAGCCAGCCGGTCAACGGTACGGTGATCGCCTCGGCCACGGCGTAGGAAGTGATCACCCAGGTGCCCTGGCTGGTGGTGGCGCCGAGCGCGCCGGCGATGTTCGGCACGGAGACGTTGGCGATGGTCATGTCGAGCACGGCGATGAAGTTCGCCGCGGCGAGGATGATCGCGGCCGCCCACAGCATGCCGCCGCTCAGTGGCGCGTCGCCGTTGTTCAAGAGCTTTGTTTGGCTCATCGCGAAGGGCTCCGATCAGCTGTGGTCGCGGGTGTCGATTCTGGCCGTCATCGACAGCCCGACCTTGAGCGGATTCGCCGCCAGTTGTTCGGGGTCGAGCTTGATGCGGACGGGAACGCGCTGAACGACCTTGATCCAGTTGCCGGTTGCGTTCTGTGCCGGGATCGCCGCGAACGCCGCACCCGAACCGCCCGAGAAGCCTTCCACCGTCCCGTCATACGTCACCGAGCTGCCGTAGATATCGGCGGTCAAGGTCACCGGCTGGCCGGCGCGGACTTTTTCCAGCTGCACTTCCTTGAAGTTGGCGTCGACGTGCATCTCCTGTACCGGGACCACGGCGAGCAGGGGCGTGCCGGCCTGGACGCGCTGACCGAGTTGAACCTGGCGCTTGGCGACGACGCCGTCGACCGGTGCGCGAATGACGGTGCGTTCGAGATCGACCGCGGCCTGATCGCGGCGCGCGCGCGCCAGGGCCACTTCCGGATTCGTGTCTTCGGTGGTGTCGGCGATCAGCGCGGCGTTGGCCTCCTTGCTGCCGATGGCGGCGTCGCGGTTGGCCTTGGCCTGCGCCGTGGCCGCCTGCGCCACCGTCAGGTTGGCCTTGGCTGCGGCGAAGGCATTCTGGGCGCGCGTAAGCTCGTCGCCAGAAACCGAACCGGAGGCGGACAAGGCCTCGCGTCGTTGCAGATCGATGCTGGCGCGTTCAAAATCGGCCTCGGCCGAGGCGAGCTGTGCCGCCGCGCGCTTTTCGTCGGCGGCGCGTGCGGCGATCTGCGCGATCAGACCGCTGTCGTTGGCGACATAGCCTCTGACGCGTCGGACGGCGCTGCCCAGGTCGGCCTCGGCCTGTGCGAGCGCCAGCTTGGCGTCGGTTGGATCGATCACGACCAGCACGTCGCCCTTCGTCACCGATTG
This sequence comes from Propionivibrio sp., assembly GCA_017990155.1. Classification (GTDB taxonomy): domain Bacteria; phylum Pseudomonadota; class Gammaproteobacteria; order Burkholderiales; family Rhodocyclaceae; genus Propionivibrio. Next base: position 10,026 of record JAGNOM010000030.1, read on the forward strand.
CGTGTCGGTGACGCGCACTTCGCTGATCGTCCCGCCGACGGAGGGCGTGACCTGCGCAATCTCGACGGCGGCATAGGCGTTGTCAGTCGACACGAAGTGCGAACCGTAAAGGTACCAGTAGGCGGCGGAAACGACGGCTGCGGTGCCAACGACAGCGCCGAGGGCAAGGAGCAGCTTGTTGCGGCGGGGTTCGTTGTGGTCTGCGGAAACGGGCGTGGATTGGGACATGGGTGAATTCCTTTCAATCAATTCGTTGTGTTGAGCAAGCCGCGATCGGACTCGCTGGCCGTCAAATCGGTGGTTGCGCTTGCTTGCGTCGGGCGATAGCCACCGCCGAGCGCGTGCATCAGCGCGACGTCGAGGGTAAAGGCACGCGACTGGAGGTCGGTCAGGGTGCGCTGGCTGTTCAACATCACGTCTTCCGCCGAGAGCACTTCCAGATAGCTGGAGAGCCGGCCTTCATAGCGATTGCTGGCGATTCGGTAGGCCTCGGTCGCCGCGGCCACCGTTTCCTCGCTCTTGGCCAGGCGACCGCCCAAGGACTTTTGGCTGAGGGTGGCGTTGGCAACTTGCTGCAAGGCCTGGGCGATCGTCTGGTTGTAGTTGGCGACAGCCTCGTCGTAGCTGGCGGTCGTGCTGCGCAGTTCGCCGCTCAAGCGCCCTCCGGTGAAGATGGGCAGTGAGATCGCCGGACCGAAGCTTCCGGTCGTCGAGCCATCCTTGGTCAGCAGGTTGAGGCCGAGCGACTGCAACCCGATGAATCCGGCAAGATTGACGTTCGGATAGAACTCGGCCTTCTTCTGATCGATGCGCTTCAGCTGCGCCTCGGTGCGCAGACGGGCGGCCACGATGTCCGGGCGACGTCCGAGCAGGTCGGCCGCAAGCTCTCCGGGCAAGCCGATGGAACGCTTGAGGTTGATTGCCGGCCGCTCAATGGCCAGTCCGCGATCGGGTCCGGCACCGAGAAGGGCGGCCAGCCGGTAGCGTTGCAGGCCGATCTGTTCCTCGATCTGGAGTCGTTCGCCCTCGGCGCTTGCTCGCCGCGCCTCGGCTTCGCGGAGACTGCCCTTGGTTTCCAGGCCATTGGCGAAGCGCTCGGCGAACAGCGTCGCGGTCTTGCTGCGAATGTCCACTGAGCGGGCGGCGGTGTCGTGCGCGGCAAACAGACGCGCCAGTTCCATGTAGTCGGTGGCAATCGCCGCGGCCAGACTCAGTCGCGTTTGCGCGAACTCGGCGCGGCTGGCTTCGACCTCCGAAGTCGCTGCTGCCAGCGCTGCGCGGTTCTTGCCCCAGAAGTCGAGTTCCCAGCTGAAGTCCAGCGTGGCTCGACCGTAGTCCTGCCAACCCTCCGGCGTCATGGCCTTGGGTGTGAGGTAGTTGGAGCTCTGTCGTTGTTCGGTTGCGGAACCATTCGCACTCAGTTGCGGCAACAGCGGCGCCCCGGCAATTTGTCCGAGCGCTTCGGCGCGACGAAGACGAGCGCTGGCTGCGAGCAGATTCGGGGCGTCGCGGAGCGCTTCGTCGATCAGGGCGTTCAGTTGTGGGTCGTCGTAAGCCTGCCACCAGCTTTCGTCCGGCCAGTGCGAATCAGTTGCCGAGAAGGCTCGGGTGGTCTCATAGTTCTGAATGCTCTTCGGCGTGACGAACTGCTCAAGCGACGGAATCTGGGCGCAGCCCGTAATGGCGAGTGTGAGCGCTGCGAGGAGTATTCGCTGCGGAAACGCGGTGAATGAGGGGTGATGCATGAGCGCTTTCCTTATTTAAAACTGTACGGTACGTTACAGTTTAAGGTTGCCTTTTTGCAGTGTCAATATAAAATGTACCGGTTAGTTTAGTTTTGAGGGCGGAGATGAAAAAGAAGACGGAAGCAAAGCGCCAGGCGATCGTCGACATCGCAGCCGAGGTGTTTCGCGAGTCGGGTTTCGAACGGGCGTCGATGTCAGAGATTTGCCGCCGCGTCGGCGGTTCAAAGGCGACGATCTACAACTACTTTTCGTCGAAGGAAATACTGTTCTTTGAGGTGATGCATCAGGCGAACGATGCCGAATTCAGGGCTGTTCACGCCGAACTGGATCATGCGGCCGACGATATCGCGGAGGCGTTGCGGAATTTCGGGAACGGCTTGCTGACGTTCATCTATTCGCCGGCCATCCTGGCGCTCCGCCGACAGGTCTTGACCAATATCGGTCACTGCGAACTCGGTCGTACCTGCTATGAACTCGGACCGAAGCGGAGCATGCAGGAGCTTTCCGAGTTCCTGCGCGCGGCAATTGAAAAAGGAAAACTGCGCGTGTGCGACCCGGTCGTGGCGACGCTGCACTTGCGCGCGCTACTTGAATCCGAGGTTCTCGACGACTTCATCTTCCAGATCGACAGCGAAATTGCGCCCGAGCGGATCAAGGGCGGGGTCGGGCGCGCGATTGAGGTCTTCATGGCGGCCTACGGACCGATGGTGGCTGCCGCTTGAACGATGCCGATGGGCCTTGAGGCGTCTGTCCGCCAAGTGTCGAGGTCAAGCCCGGTGCGCGCGGGCGCCGTGGGCAAGGTCCAGGGTCGTGATCGTCGATGGCATGCCGGCCGGCATCAGTTCCGCGCTCCATACCTCGCCATTCCCGGCGATGCTTTCCGGGTAGTGGGGCAGCGTCGCTTCGAGGCAGGCGCGGAAGAGGCGCAGCGTGACCGCGTGCGTGACAATCAAGACACTGTTCAGGTGCTCCCGCTCGCATTGAGTGCGCAAATCGGCGAGAAATGAATCGACGCGCGCGGCGATCATGCGGTACGACTCGCCGCCGCCTTCAGGAACCCAGTCCCAGCGCGCCGTCCGGTCGTGGCAGTAGGACGTGTCGCGCTCGACGTCGGCGTACGACTTGCCGCTGAATCGCCCCATGTGCTGTTCCTGTAGTCGTTGATCAAGGCGCAGCGGTGCGTTGCAGGCGACGAGGAAGGGCGCTGCTGTTTGCTGCGCGCGCAAGAGGGGCGAGCACCAGATGAGATCAACCTTGATCGCCGCAGCGAATTCTTCGGCAATGGCGGCAGCGTCGCCTTTTCCGGTCGGAGAAAGCGGGTAATCGATGCGCCCGGCGAGCAGGTTGTCGGCGTTGGCGACACTTTCGGCGTGTCGGATCAAATACAAATTCGTCATTTGGTGAGCATGTGAAGAGAGGTTGATGTGGATCGGCCAAAGCCGGCACGGGGGAACAACCGTCCGGGCGAAAGACGAATTGTAGGTGATCCGAGCGGCGCATCGATCAGGGCGCAACGGAATGACACGATCGAACGCATCTGATCCCGGCTGCGCTATCGGGCGAATTCAGACGGCGATTTGATACGCTCTCCCGAAAATATCAATCAGTCTTTGTAAGCGCCTGCAAACGTGTACTATAAAACGCCGGATTCGTGTTATTCGGCGTTCCGCGAAGCTTCTATATTCTTGCTCACCGACGGGCGGCTGATTTCGGATTGCGATTCCCGCTCAAGCATCAACAGCCGGCACATTCTCAACCAAGAAAAGGAGTCTTGATCATGAACACTTCGTCCAGCCCAGCAAGCCCATGTGTAGGTCGATTGAACAAGCGCCACGCCATTCTGACCGGCGCCGGTGGTGGCATCGGTGTGGCGGTTGCCGCAGCGTTCCTGCGCGAGGGCGCGCTGTGCACGATCGTCGATCTCGCAGCGCAGCCGTCGCAGGCCGTGCAGGATCTCGTTGCGCAGTACCCGGGGCAGGTGCTGTATGTCGGCGCCGATCTGACCAAGGCCGCCGAGCGTGAGCGCGTTGTGGCCGAGGGCGTTGCCAAGTTCGGCCCGATTCAGGTGCTGCACAACAACGCGGCGATCTTTGACATGGCGCCGCTGCTCGAAGGTGGCGAGGAGATGTACGACAAGATGTTCGCGGTCAACGTCAAGGCGGCATTCTTCATGATGCAGAGCGTGTTGAAGAACATGGTCGAGAACAAGACGCGCGGCGCGATCATCAACATGTCGTCGCAAGCCGGTCGGCGCGGTGAGCCGCTGGTGTCGCATTACTGCGCGAGCAAGGCCGCAATCATCAGCTATACGCAGAGCGCGGCGCTGGCCATGGCGCCGCATCATATCCGCGTCAATGCGATCGCACCGGGCGTGATCGACACGCCGATGTGGGGTGGCGTCGACGCGCTGTTTGCCAAGTACGAGCATCTGGCGATCGGCGAGAAGAAGATCCAGGTCGGCAAGGCCGTGCCGCTTGGCTACATGGGCGCGCCCAGCGATATCGCCGGTGCGGTCGTTTTCCTCGCCAGCGACGAGGCGTCCTACATCACCGCGCAGACGTTGAACGTCGACGGCGGCAACTGGATGAGCTAAGCGAACGATTCATCGGAGTTTGCCATGGCCCTTTTGTCCGGTCCCCGCATAAACCGATCGCGTCAGCCTGAGCTCGAGGCGGATTTTCACCGCAGTCCGTCGCTCGGGTTCGATCCCAAGACGGAGGTCGGACTGATTCGCTGTCTGGCGCATGGCTACCCGACGCCGCTCGCACGCTGGCACTGCCACGAAGAGTATGAGTTGCACATCATTACGGAAACTTCGGGCAAGGCCTTCGTTGGGGACTGGATCGGGCCGTTCGAACCTGGTCATGTCGCGTTGTGCGGCCCGCGCCTGCCGCACAACTGGATTTCGCACGACCTGCCCGGCGAGGGCGTGTGCAACCATCTCGTGATTCAGTTCCTGCATTCGCCGATCGAAAAGTCGTGCGCCGAGATTCCCGAGCTCGGCAACGTGCTCCCGCTCCTGGATCGGGCGCGTCACGGGATCGAGTTTTTTGGTTTCTCGGAGCGGGCCGTCGAATTGTGGGGCAAGGTCAAGGCGGCGAAAGGCCTGTTCCGGCTGGCCGCCTTTCTTGAGCTGATGGCGGTCATGTCCAAGTGGACCGATTACCGGCTGCTTTCAAGCGTCCAGATGCGAGGCGAGAGCAATTCGGCCGAACTTGAGCAGATCAATTGCATCGTTAACCGGATCAGCAGCAATCCCAAGAAGTCGATGTCCGCCACCGAATTGGCGGCCGAACTCGGGATGAGCGAGAGCCGCTTCTCGCGCTTCTTTCATCGCGCGACCGGGAATACCTACACCGATTTCGTCAATCAGGTGCGTATCAACCGGGCGTGCCAGCTGTTGATGAGTTCGGATCGCTATATCGCCAGCATCAGCTACGAAGTGGGCTTCAACAGCGTCGCCAACTTCAATCGGCGATTCCTCGAAATCAAGGGCGTGACCCCGTCGGAATTCCGCAAGCTGGCGGAAAGCCGCTTTGGCGGCTACTCCTCGTACGTCCGCTCCGGGAACGGACAGTCCGAACCCGCGATCAAGGCGGCCGAGTAG
>JAGNOM010000031.1 GCA_017990155.1 Propionivibrio sp.
GAGTAGGCGCGACGATCCTTCAGTTGGGAAGCAAAACAGCCGCTTCACGTGGCGGAAGCAGCTCCTATGCTCGCTCGTCGGCTTCGCGTACTTGTGTAACTAGCCTCAGTTTTTCCAAAAAACGCAGTGATACTGTTCCTTTTAGCAAATGGCAGTTGGGCGCATCGGCACGCCACCTTGCCGCATCATGGAGATATTCAATGTTCAGGTTTCTTGCTACAGCCATTGCTCTTTCGTTTCTCAGTTTTTCCGCATGTGCGGAAGAGATTCCGACACGTTTTGGTTCGTTGAAGATCAACGACGAGAACACGCTCTTGTTCAATAACAAACCATTGGACCCGGCGATTCAAGGGAATTCTGGACTCAGTGTCGAGGGCTCATACCAAATTGGAAACACTGATGTAGTTCTTGTCGCAGACATCGGTGGATCTGCGTGTCCCGTCTTGCTTTATTTCGTGACAACCTCCTCATCGGGCGTAACGGCTAGTCCTGAGTTTGGAACGTGCAGTGATCTTATCGAGATAACGAAGAAGGCCGACTCTATCGCAGTAACCATGCCTGGATTCCGGTCATCTGCGGTTCATTCAGAGGCTGAGCAAAGAAAGGCGTTCAAAGAAAAGCACACGTATGTGTTCACCGGAGGCGTTCTTACGGAGAACGGAAGGCCGGTGAAGTAGTTTCATCTACGGAGGATGGGATTTAGCAGAAATCCCGACTACTCGCCGGCAACGTCCCCTTCAAGTCGCTGTGATCGATCAGCGCTTGGAGAGCATGTGTACGATTTCAGCTGGATCAAACTGGTCAGACTCAATTGCCTCTCAGAAAAGTAAATGATTCTGACCACTTTCGCTACGAGCCAGGCGGGAAGATAGGTCGTTTTGGCGACGGAGTTGATGGCGATCGAGTAAGCCAGGCTTTTTGCTTGTGAGTTTCTTGGCGTGATTTTTCGATTTACTGCATTGAGGGAGTTATGTTCAGAAAAATAACAGTGGTTGCTGCGTGTTTTTTAATCGGTTGCGTATCGGGTTGTCAAACCACAGGGCCACGCTATAAGAATGCTGGCTCATATAGCGAGGGTCTCGCACCTGTTCAATCGAGCAGTGGCCGATGGGGATATATCAACCAGAAGAATCAGTGGGTTATTCAGCCGAAATTTGATGATGCGAAGGAGTTCAAAGACGGTCGAGCGGCGGTTAAAGTCAAGGGGAAGTGGGGCTACATCAATAAGCGCGGGGATTGGCAATGATTGCTCGTGTATTCAGTCTTCTGCTTGTTGCAATCGTGATTACTGGTTGCACAACCGCCGCCCCAAGTCAGGGGTATCGTCCTCCTGGTTCCACCGCTTCTCCTTGGCAAATCAGCGGAGAGCTGTTTGATTTCACTAACGTGAAAATATTCGTCAATGGGTCCAAAGTCATTGATGAACGCCTTTCACTTCTTTCGGGAGATGGAGAGTTTCATTCTTCCTATCGTGGAAAACAAATCTCAGCGAACTGTTACACCGACGGCTGGGGCGGGACTAAGTGCCTTGTTTTTGTCGATAACGAGAAAGCGGCGACGCTGAGCTTTTAGTCGAAAACAGGCATCAGCAAAAATCCCGACTACTCGTCGGCAACCTCCCCAGCAACTCACTGTGATCCATCAGCCGCTTGGCGAGCAGATGAACGATTTCTCCTTCGCGTTGCAGGACGCCGAGGACGCCGAGGAGGCGGGCGGTTAGGAGTTCTCGGCGTTGGCGTTCGGCGAGGTGGGCGTGGACGATGATGTTGGCGAGGCCGGTTTCGTCTTCGATCGTCAGGAAGATGACGCCGCTGGCGGTGCCGGGGCGTTGGCGGCAGGTGACGATGCCGGCGCAGCGGGCCGGGCGGTTGTGTTCCAGGGTGCGCAGCGTGGCGGCGGTGAGGTAGCGCTTGGCGTCGAGGTGTGGGCGTAGCAGGGTGAGCGGGTGGCGGCCGAGCGTGAGGTTGAGCGCGCGGTAGTCGGCGACGAGGTCTTCGCCTTCGCTGGGCGCGGCGAGTGGCGGGGCGGCTTCCATGACCGGGGCTTCGAGCAGCAGGTCGCGCTGGATCGGTACGGCGCTGACCGACCAGGCGGCCTGGCGGCGATGGCCGGCGAGCGAGGCTAGGGCGCCGGCGGCGGCGAGCCGTTCGAGGTCGTCGCGCGTGAGGTTGGCCCGGCGGGCGAGATCGCTAACGTCGCGGAAGGGGCGCTGGGCTGCGACGCGCTGGCCGGCTTCCGAATTCAATCCGTGAATGCGATGCAGGCCGAGGCGCACGGCCGAGGTGTCCGCATCGTCGAGCGTGGTTTCCCAATCGCTGTGCTGGACATCGGGCGGCCGCACTTCAACGCGGTGGCGGCGGGCGTCCTGCACCAGCTGCGATCCCGAGTAGAAGCCCATCGGCTGCGCGTTGAGCAGGCCGGCGAGAAAGGCGGCGGGTTCGTGGCGTTTGAGCCAGGCCGAGAAGTAGGCGAGCAGGGCGAAGCTGGCGGCATGCGACTCGGGGAAGCCGTATTCGCCAAAACCTTCGATCTGGCGGTAGATGGCCTCGGCGAATTCCAGCGCATAGCCGCGTTCGGTCATGCCCTTTATCAGCTTTTCGCGCAGGTGGCCGAGGCCGCCCTTGCGCTTCCAGGCGGCCATCGAGCGGCGCAGGTGGTCGGCTTCGCCCGGCGTGAAGCCGGCGGCGACGACGGCGAGCTGCATCACCTGTTCCTGAAAAATCGGTACGCCGAGTGTGCGCAGGAGTACGCCCTCGACGGCTGGCGACGGGTAGGAAACCGGCTCGATGCCCTGACGACGGCGCAGGTAGGGATGCACCATATCGCCCTGGATCGGGCCGGGGCGGACGATGGCGACTTCGATGACGAGGTCGTAGAAACGCTGCGGTTTCAGGCGCGGCAGCATGACCATCTGCGCGCGTGATTCGATCTGGAAGACGCCGATGGTGTCGGCGCGGCTGATCATGGCGTAGGTGACCGGGTCTTCGCGCGGGATGTCCTGCATGCGGAAGATGCGCCCATCGCGTTGCGAGATGGCGTCGAGCGCCCGCCGGATCGCGGTGAGCATGCCGAGGGCGAGGACGTCGACCTTCATCAGCTTCAGGGCGTCGATGTCGTCCTTGTCCCACTGGATGATGCTGCGCTCGGCCATCGCAGCGTTTTCGATCGGCACCAGCCGGTCGAGGCGGCCGCGACTGATGACGAAGCCGCCGACGTGCTGCGAGAGATGGCGCGGAAAGCCACGCAGCTGCTCGGCGAGGATCAGCCATTTTTCGACGCGTGGGCTGGCCGGATCGAGGCCGACGGCGGCGAAGCGCTCGGGCATCTGGTCGCGCTGGTCCCACCAGGAGAGCGAGGAAGTGAGCGCGTTGATGCGCCCGAGATCGATGCCCAGCGCGCGGCCGGTATCGCGCAGCGCCGAGCGGCGGCGATAGCGGATGACGGTGGCGGCCAGCGCTGCGCGTTCGCGTCCGTACTTGGTGTAGAGGTACTGGATGACCTCCTCGCGTCGCTGGTGCTCGAAATCGACGTCGATGTCGGGCGGTTCGTTGCGTTCCTTGGAGATGAAGCGTTCGAAGAGCAACGACGATTGCGCCGGGTCGACCTCGGTGATGCCCAGCGCGTAGCACACCGCCGAATTGGCCGCCGAGCCGCGTCCCTGGCAGAGGATGGCGCGGCTGCGGGCGAAGGTGACGATGTCGTAGACGGTGAGGAAATAGGCTTCGTACTGGAGTTCGGCGATCAGCATGAGCTCGTGCGCGATCTGCTGCCGCACTTTGTCGGGAACGCTGGCCGGGTAGCGCACTTGCAAGCCACGTTCGACCTCGCTGGCGAGATAGGCGCTCGGCGTCTGGCCGGGCGGGACGACTTCCTCGGGGTACTCGTAGCGCAGCTCGTCGAGCGAGAAATTGCATTGCGCGGCGATGGTCAGCGTCTCGGCAAGCAGGTCGGGCGGGTAGAGGCGCGCCAGGCGCAGGCGTGGCCGCAGGTAGCGTTCGCCGTTCGGGAAAAGCGCATGGCCGGCGCAGTCGACCGAGGTCTTCAGGCGCAGCGCGGTGAGCAGGTCTTGTAGCGGCCGGCGGCTGCGCACGTGCATGTGGACGTCGCCGGTGGCGACGAGCGGAAGATCGTGCGCGGTGGCGAGGCGGCGCAGGTCGGCGAGTCGTTCGTCGTCGTCCGGTTGCAGCAGGCGCTCGTAGGCGATCCACATTCGGCCGGGGAAGGTGGCGGCGAAGTCCCGCGCCTCGTCGTCAGTGCTCTCCGGCGTGGCGAACCAGAGGGCGAGACAGTCGGGGACGCAGCTCGCCAGATCGTGGCGCGTGAGGTGGTAGTCGCCTTTGCCGGCACGGCGGCGGCCGAGCGTGATCAGCGCGGAGAGATTGCCGTAGCCGTCGCGGTTGCGTGCGATGAGGACCAGCTTCGGGCCATCCGCGAGTCGGAACTCGCTGCCGACCAGCAGCTTGAGGCCAACCGCCTTGGCGGCGACGTGGGCGCGCACGATGCCGGCGAGGGAGCATTCGTCGGTGATTGCCAGTGCGGCGTAGCCGAGTTCGGCCGCGCGCGCGACCAGTTCCTCCGCGTGCGAAGCGCCGCGCAGGAAGCTGAAGTTGGAGAGGCAGTGCAGTTCGGCGTAGCCGGGCAGGGCGCTGGTCACGAGAAATACCCATGCAGAAACCATCCGCCAGGCGCGCGGACGTCGCGGAAGATCCACAGCCAGCCGTCGTCTGGGGCGCGTGCGATGTAGTAGTCGCGGCGGATGTCGCCGACCGCGATTTCGCCGCCGTCCCACCACCCCGATTCGATGCGCTCCGGGCCGTTCAATAGATGCAATGGGCCTTGTCGCCACGGACGGCCGTCGACTTCGCGCAAGGCTTCCGGCGGGTCGAGCAGCCAGAGCGGGCGCGGCGGGGTGTTTTGGGAAGCAGGCGTTGGTGTGCGGCCGGATGGGTTGGAGGATGAATCGTTCGCCAATCCGGAAAGCGGTGACGAACGCGTCGCGCATTCCGGGCGATGGTCGGCGCGCAGTTCCAGACGGCACACCCGCGCCTCGCCAAAGCGGGCGGCGAAGCGTTCGAGCACGGCGCCGACGCCATCCTGCGCGTTGGCCAGGTCGCGAAAAAGAGACCGGCTTTGTCCGGCGAGGGGGGCGATGTGCGTCGCCGCCAGTCGCAGCGTTTCGACCGGTGCGGCGAGTTCGAGCCGTTCCAGACGTTCGCGCAACACACGTTCGAAGCGCTCGCCGTCGGCCGTCGGCTCGGCAAACGACAGGTCGATACGGGTTTCAGACTGGCGGTGCGCGAGGTGCAGCGCGAATTCGCGCACGCCGGACTGGCGCGCGGTGAGCCAGCCGGCGAGCGCTGCGGTGAGCCGCCGCGCGGCAAAGAGCAGGGCGCTGGCGTTTTCCACCGATGCCGGCAAGGCGAGCGGCAGCGAAAAATGCTCGGGGAAGACAAATTCCGGGCGCGGGTCGTGCGTCTCGCCGTAGGCGCGGGCCAGCAGGTGCAGTACGTCGGGGCCGACGCGCCGCGCCAGCGCGGAGGACGGCAGCTGGCGGACGTCGGCCAACCGGCGCAGGCCGAAGCGGCTGAGCGCCGTCGCCGCCTTCTTCGGCAATACGTCGACCGGCAGGTGGTCGAGCCAGCGGTGCAAGGTGGCGCGGTCGAGGCAGAGCGGGCTGTGGTGGCCGGCGTCGGGTTTTGTTTCGCACGATGGCTGGGCGTATCCCGCCAGCCAGTAGGCGCCGAGCGGCGTTGGGGCGACGGCCGTGGCGACGGTGAATTGCTGGGCGCGCGCGTCGTCTCGCGCCATGGCGACGATGCGCTCGACGCCGCCGAACAGGCGCAGGCAACTGCCGATCTCGAGCAGCAGCGCGTCGGGCAGCAGGCTGATGCGCGGCGTCAGGCGGCCGGCTGCGCAGGCGAGCGAATGCAGCGCGGCGGCTTCGCGCTCGGGGCTGCGCGCGAGCAGCGTGATTGCCGGCAGCAGCGCTCGTGCGGCGGCGACGCCGGTGCCGGGGACGATGCCGGCCTGTTCGGCCGCTGCATCGCCGAGCACGACGCGTCCGGCACCGGTGCCGTGATCGACAACGGCGCTAGGCGACGGACGCGGGGCGTACGCTTCCAGCGGCAACGCCGGAAGATACAGCGCGAGCCAGAGAAATTCGGGGCGCATGGCGGTTTGAAAGAACGGCGCGCAGGTGCGCGGGGCGTGGGGCTGGCTCGGTGCGCTCGTCTCCGGATTGCGCGCTGCGATCTTCCTCGCATGTACGAGTGCGAGTGGCGGGGCGTGCGACATCGAGGAGCAGCGTGCGGGTGCAGGGCGGGCCGCGCCGCTTGAGCAGATCGACGCCGAGCATGCCGCCAGCTGCGGTGGAGAGTGCGAGCCGCAGGGTGGCGGACGAGGCGCTGGCCCGCTCGCTGAGCGGACGGAAGAGGAAAGCCAGCGTGTCGTGGCCGGCGGCAGCAACTTGCAGGCGGCGAATTTGCCGGGCGTCGATGCGCGCGCCCCAGGCGAGCACGCAGCCGAAGGCGCCGCTGGAAAGGGCGTGTTCCATCGCCCATAAAATTTCTTTTGGTTGCTCTGGATTGACGACGGCCAGCCGCGCCAGATCGACGCCAAAGACCGACAGCGCCGGGCCGTTGGGGCTGAACGGCGGGGCGATCAGCAGCGACCAGCGGCCTTCTGTGCGCATCCGCTTGAGTACCGGCATGAGCAGGGAGAATTCGCCGATACCGATGCCGCGTCTTGCAGCGGAAGTGGCGGAAGCTGCGGAGCCGGCGACCGCGTCGGCCAGAATTTCGCACAGCGCACCGCGCGGCCAGCCGCCGCCCGGCAATTCTTCGTCGAGCACGGGGAAACCGCTGGCGAGCGTCGGCAGGGCGGCCGTGGCGAGTTGGTCGGCACACCAGACGTCGGCGCGCGCGAGGATTTCGTCGAGCGAAACAGGAGCGGCGAGTGCAGCGATGTTTCTCATGAACGTGGTTCCAGCGCTTACTTCCACATCCCGCGCATCTTCGCCGCCAGGTCGATGCGCGGCTGGCCGGCGTTCTGCTCGGAAGATGGGTTATGGCCGGCCAGCGTGACCGGTGGCCAGCTGCGCTGCTCGAAGTGGGCTGTCAGCCGGTTCGGGATGAAGCGCGTGCGGTTGGCGTAGACGTGCCGGTCGCCGGTGCCTGACTGGCCGCTAGTGTAGAAGCGCTGCGGCACCATGAGTTCGAGATGGTCCTTGGCGCGCGTCATGGCCACATAAAGCAGCCGCCGCTCTTCCTCGATTTCTTCCTCGCTGCCGGTCGCGAGATCGGACGGGATGCAGCCGTCGACGACGTTGAGGATGGAGACGGACGACCATTCCCGGCCCTTGGCCGAGTGGATGGTCGACAGGATCAGGTAGTCCTCGTCGAGCAACGGAACGCCGGATTCGTCGCTGGTCGCTTCCGGCGGGTCGAGCGTCAGTTCGGTGAGGAAGCGTTCCTGCGTCGGGTAAGTGGCGGCGATGCGTGTCAGTTGCTGGATGTCGGCGAGGCGGACTTCGTGGTCGTCAAAGAGCCGCTCCATCTGGGACTCGTACCACTGGGCGACTTTTTCCATCGACGTTGGCCAGGTGCCAGCGACGTCCAGCTTGTCGATCAAGGTCACGAATTCGAGCCAAGCCGGTTGCGCGCTTTCCGGTACCGGTTGTTCGGCGAGCAGGGCGCAGCCGGGCGGCGCGGCCTGCAGGTTCTCCAGGATGCGGCTGGCCGTCTTGGGGCCGACGCCGGGCAGCAACTGGATGGCGCGGAAGCCGGAAACGCGGTCGAGCGGGTTTTGCGCCCAGCGCAGGATGGCGAGCACGTCCTTGACGTGCCGGGCTTCGAGGAATTTGAGGCCGCCGAACTTGACGAATGGAATGTTGCGTCGCGTGAGTTCGATCTCGAGCCGCACGCTGTGTGAAGCCGAGCGGAAGAGCACGGCTTGCGACTTGAGCTGGGTGCCGCTCTCGCGCCGGGCCAGGATCTGGTCGGTAACGTAGGTCGCCTGGTCGACTTCGTCGCGCAGCGAGATGATCTGCGGCTTCTGCGCTGACGTGCGTTCGCTCCACAAATCCTTGCTGTAGCGTTCCTTGGCCAGCGCGATGACTTCGTTGGCAGCGGCCAGGATCGGCTGCGTCGAGCGGTAGTTGCGGTCGAGCGTGATAATCCGCGCCGGGGGCGCGAAATGCGCGGGGAAGTCGAGGATGTTGCGCACGGTGGCGCCACGGAAGCGATAGATCGATTGGGCATCGTCGCCGACCACCGTCAGTCCCTCGCCATCCGGCTTCATGGCGAGCAACAGCGCGGACTGCAGGCGATTGGTGTCCTGGTATTCATCGACCAGCACATGGCTGAAACGTCCGCCGACCTCGGCGGCGATCTCGGGCTCGCTGACCATCTGCGCCCAGTAGAGCAGGAGGTCGTCGTAGTCGAGTACCTGCTGCGCCTGCTTGGCTTCGACGTAGCCGAGGAAGAGCGCCTTGAGCTCGGCTTCCCACTCGGCGCACCACGGGAAGGTGCTTTGCAGCACCTGTGCCAGTTCGCCCTGTGTATTGACCGCTGCCGAGTAGATGGCGAGGCAGGTGCCCTTGAGCGGAAAACGCTTGCCCTTGCTGGAGAAGTCCAGGTCGTGGCGGACGATGTTCATCAGGTCGGCCGAATCCTCGCGGTCGTGGATGGTGAAGGCCGGGTCGATGCCGATGCGCCCGGCGTATTCGCGCAAGAGCCGCGCGCCGACGCTGTGGAAGGTGCCGGCCCACGGAAAACCGGCGCTGACCAGCCTGGCATGGCGCGGCGAGACCTTGGCCGCGATGCGCTGCACGCGCCGCGTCATCTCGTCGGCCGCGCGGCGCGAGAAGGTGAGCAGCAGCAGGCGGTCGGGGTTGGCGCCTTCCGCCAGCAGATGCGCGACGCGGTGGGCGAGCGTGTTGGTCTTGCCCGTTCCCGCGCCAGCGATGACGAGCAGCGGCCCGGCGTGCTGGTCGGCATGGATGCCGTAGGTCGCGGCTTCGCGCTGGGCGTCGTTGAGGCCGGACAGGTAGGCCGGTGGGTCCGGCGGACTCAGGATCGTTGAATCGTTCACTGGGCGTGACTTTCAGCAAGGCATAAGGTGGAAGAAAGCGTTTCAAGCAACGGCGCGGAAATCTCACCGCAGTCTTCCTCTTCGCTGTCTGACGACGGAACGACGGAACCCGTGGCGTCCGCCGATAGCGCGATCAGGTCGTCGCATTCTGGACAGATCAGGTAACGCGTGCCGGCGCTGACGGCGTCTTCCAGTGTCAGCGGATCGATCGGGTGGTGGCAATGCGGGCAAATGATGCGTGGGGTCATGGCGGCTTCTCTTCCTTTTGTACTGTAATTATATACAGCAAATGGCGGCGCGCAAGCTGAGATGATTCCACTCGCGGTGCAGTCGTATGGACCGTCATTTGTCCAACAGACCATCAGGAAGCCCATACCTGCCGTGAAAATCCGCAAATAGTTGGTTTTTCTGAGCAAGATCAGTATTTCAGCGCATTGATGTATCACGATCCCATTAGAATCGAGGCAATGTCATAACCATCACTGATTTGAATGGCTGCGCCGTCTGAAAAAGCACGTGCCAAATGTCTTTGCCTAGACATCGAGACATCGCGACAGGATCGAACGATTCTCCGGGAAGTAGGGGCTTTTCGGCCTGACACTGACGCGCGGGGGCGAATTGCCGGAAAGGCATCAGATATTGCCGCGCGTCTCGATCAACTAACGCAAGGTGCTGCGTTTGTGCTTGGCCACAATGTGGTGGCCTTCGATCAGCCAGCTCTCGCCATGCTGTATCCCGATTTGGCACTGCATCAGCTGCCATTGGTTGATACCTTGGAGCTTTCGCCAGTCGCGTTTCCGCAGAACCCGTATCACCGCCTAGTCAAAGACTACAAGCTCTGTTCAACAACAAAGAATGATCCCGTTCGGGATGCAGAACTGGCATACGAGCTATTTCTTGACCAGGGGGATGCACTACGCAAGCGGGTAGAAGAGCACCCGGACGATGTTCTGTGCCTACACTACCTCTTGGCTCCTGAGAACGGAAAAGGCGTCGCGAATTTCTTCGCCACCTTGCGCCGTGCACTTCGCCCGACGCTGGAGGAAACACAGGCAGCATGGTTGCGCGCGACAGAAGGAAAAGTCTGCCGAGCCGGTCAGCGACGAGTCGTTGAATCGTTTCTTCCCGATCCAGAGAGGCACAAACCCCTCGCCTATGCTTTGGCATGGCTGAGAGTCTCGGGAGGGAACTCTGTTTTGCCGCCCTGGGTTGGGTTGTCGTACCCGAAAACGCGCGAGGTCATTTCTTTACTGCGCGACGTTCCGTGCAGCGATCCTGAATGCGTGTGGTGTAAAGAGCAACACGATTTATTGGCGCTTCTTCCCAAGTATTTCCCAGGGATCAACAGCTTCAGAAAAACACCGGCAACGCCCGATGGCCGATCACTTCAGCAAGTCATTGTTGAAAACGGTTTTGCTGGCAAGCCAACTTTGGCTGTTCTGCCCACAGGCGGCGGAAAATCCTTGTGTTTTCAGCTCCCGGCGCTTGCCCGTTACTATCGCAATGGAAGCTTGACCGTCGTCATTTCACCATTGCAATCGCTGATGAAAGATCAGGTCGATAACCTGGAAGCCCGTGGAATCACCTGCGCCGGTTATCTCAACAGCATGCTGAATCCGCTTGAGCGCAGAATCATGCTGGATAAGCTGCGCCTGGGTGACTTGGGTCTTATCTTTGTTGCTCCTGAACAGTTCAGAAGCATTGCCTTTGCGAATGCACTTATGCACCGTGAAATCGGCGCGTGGGTATTCGATGAGGCACATTGCCTTTCAAAATGGGGCCATGACTTCAGGCCCGACTACCTCTATGTTTCCCGCTTCATCAAAGCTCGCCAAAAAGACAAGCCTTCGCCGGTTTTCGGCTTCACGGCGACGGCAAAGCCTGACGTTGTCAGCGATATTTGTGAGCACTTTCACAAGCATCTCGGGGTAACGCTCGAACCGCTCGAAGGTGGGGTCGAACGAGAAAATCTAGCCTATGAAGTCAGGGCTATTCCGTCACAGGCCAAGTATCCAGAGGTGCTGCACCTGTTGCGAGAGGCTCTACGAGACGAAGGCGGAGCGATTGTCTTTTGCGCTCGGCAGAAAACAGTCGAAGAAATGGCTGATTTCCTCAAACAGGCAGGACTGGATTGCGGCTATTTTCACGGTGGCATGCGTTCAGAGGAAAAAAGAGCAGTTCAGGAATCGTTTGTCCGTGGTGAGCTAAGGGTCATTGCGGCGACCAATGCGTTCGGTATGGGTGTCGATAAAGCCGATGTGCGCTTAGTCATCCATCTTGATACGCCCGGATCGCTGGAAAACTACCTTCAGGAGGCCGGTCGCGCCGGTCGAGATCAAGCGCCAGCACGATGCATCCTGCTCTACGACGATGCGGATCTCGATGTTCAATTCAGACTATTGAGGAATTCACGACTTACGCAGCATGATATTCACTCGATCTTGAAGGCGCTGCGATCCATTGAGCGAAAAGATCGAAGCGAAGGCGGCGTTGTCGTCACCAGCGGTGAAATTCTTCTGGAGATCCCGGACCAGCACCGAATTGATCCCGATGCGGCCGATGCCGACACAAAAGTCCGAATCGCTATTGCCTGGTTGGAAGAAGCGCGATTGCTGGAGCGGCAAGAAAACCATACCCGAGTATTTCCCGGTAGTTTGTTGGTCGCCAATCTCGATGAGGCACGTGCGCTACTTGAGAAGAAACTTGGGCCGACAACCAATATTGAACCCTATCTCCAGATTCTTTCCATTTTGATCCAAGCTGGAGACGAGGATGGAATCAGTACGGATGAACTTGTCCTTGCGACAGGTCAAGAATCGCGTTTCGTTCAATCCATGTTGCGCGATCTTGACCGTCTTAAATTGCTTTCCAATGATCTGGAGATCGGGGTTACGTTAAACCGCGAACCGGAAACAACCGTCCGGATCGAGGAACTTAGGCAGCTTGAAAATGCTTTAGTCGCCTGCCTTCGTGAGGCAGCGCCCGATGCCGAGCGGGAAAACTGGCAGCTTCTCAACTTCAGGCGGCTATGTGACACGCTGCGAAGGGACGCCAAAGTCGAACTCGACCCAGAAAAGCTGACGCGCCTCCTCAAATCGTTTGCTGAATCGTTCGGCGGAGGATCGGGGCAGCGCGGGTTTTTCGCACTCCGGCCTGCCGGACAGGACAACCGTTACATCAAGCTCTTGCGGAATTGGCGAGAAATTGAAGTGATCCGTCACCGCCGAATGCGTCTGTCGCAAGCACTGGTCAGTTTCTTCGTTAGTCACCGGCAGGGAAACAATCTACTCGTCACGTGCAAACAAGGCGATCTTGAAGCGGTATTGCAGTCGGACGTCACATTGCAGGATCTCGACGTTCGTGATTGGGACGTGGCTTTGGCTGCATCTCTGATCTATCTCGACACCAACGAAGTACTACATCTTGCGCGTGGAAAAGCCGTATTCCGCGCCGCAATGAATATTCAACTGAACGCCGAGGCACGTCGCCGTCAGTTCAAGAAATCCGACTACGCGGAACTTGCGCTGCACTACAAGGACAAGATCATCCAAGTCCACGTGATGGCCGAATACGCGCGCCTGGCACTTGGAAAAATCAAGGCCGCAATGTCCTTTATCGTCGAGTACTTCAGTCTCGATCGAGATGAGTTCATTAAGCGCTACTTTGCCGGACGCAAGGAGGTGCTTGAGATAGCAACGACGGAGGCGGCCCATCGAAGGATCCTGACCGACCTGCAAAATCCCGAGCAGCAGGCGATTGTCGCGGCTTATGCCGAAGGCAACCATCTGGTACTGGCCGGGCCGGGGTCCGGAAAAACGCGGGTTATCGTCCATCGTGTTGCGTGGCTACTGCGTGAATGCATGGTGTTGCCTGAGCAAATCATGGTGCTCGCTTTCAACCGGTCCGCAGTATTCGAAATCCGGCGCCGCTTGTGGGCGCTGGTCGGTCCCGATGCGGCTGGCGTGAGCGTGCAGACCTTGCATGGACTGGCGATGCGGCTGACCGGGACCAGCTACGCAGTGGCTATCGAGCACGGCGAGAACATTGATTTTGACTCAGTCATCAAGGTCGCCACCGAACAACTGCGTAAGGCGGAGCAGGGCGATGATGTTGGAGCATCCGTACAGCGTGATCGCCTGCTCGCCGGCCTGCATTACCTTCTTGTCGATGAGTATCAGGATATCAACGCGGATCACTATGATCTGATCAGCGCCCTCGCGGGGCGAACGCTGAACAGTGAAGAGGATCGTCTGTCGTTGCTGGTTGTGGGTGATGACGATCAGAACATTTACGCGTTTGGTGGTGCGAATGTTCGTTTCATCAAGCAGTTCGAGGCGGATTACCAGGCACGACGCTATCACCTGATCGAGAACTATCGTTCGACGACCCATATCATCAACTGCGCAAATCGGGTGATCGTGAAATCCCGGGAACGCATGAAGGTCGATCAGGAAATCCGGATCAATCATGCACGCCGGGAAATGGCAGCGGGGGGTGAGTTCGAGAAACTCGATGCGATTGCGCAAGGGCGTGTCCATCGGCTTGAAGTACCACCGTCGCGATTCGAGGAGGTGGAGGTGGCGCTCGCCGAATTGTTGCGGCTGAACGCACTGCAGACAACAGATCGACAATCGGGCTGGCAGGGATTCGCGGTTATTGCCCGGCGCTGGGAGGACCTTGAACCGCTCGCCGCTTCGTGCCGGCTTAAAGGCATACCAATACGCCTGCTGCGAGACGACCATGCGCCGGATTTGCATGTCACTCGCGAAGGGAACCATCTGTTGTCGCTCCTCAAAGGACAACGCCGAAATACCGGACGCGCCCGTGTTCTATTGCGCGGAAGCACACTCTCGCGATGGTTCTCCCGTTGCTTCGGGCATGGTGTTGAGATGTCGACAGAGAATCCTCATCGTGCCGCGCTTGCGCAATTCATTCGGGAAACAGAGGCGGCAGCGCCAGGCATGCAACGTGTCGTCTTCGATCTTGTCGAGGCGATGTACGAATTCAAGTCGGGGAAAAATGATACGGCCTCAGATTCGGCCTTTGGTCCGATGCTTCTCCTCACGGCTCATCGTGCCAAGGGACTGGAGTTTGATCATGTACTGATACTTGATGCCGGCGGCTGGGAAAGCTCGGGTGACGACGAGCGCCGCCTGTTCTACGTCGCTATGACACGCGCGAGAAAAACCCTGACTTTGTGCGCGCGCGAAAAGCGGCGGCACCCATTTGTCTCCGACTGCGCCGAGCTTTGTTTCAAGTCCCGGCCAGATCCGATCGCACCCGATTCGCGATTGGCACGTCGGATTTGGGTTGCAGGGCCGGAACACGTGGTCCTCTCGTGGCCGGGATACTTTTCACCGAATTCGCCAATTCATCGGGCTATCGCTCAGTTGGATTATGGAAGCAAGGTGACGCTGCGCTCGAGAGCCGACGGCAAACCCGGTTGGGAAATTGCCGACAACAATGGCGTGGTTGTCGCGAGAATGTCGCAGAAATTCCGCCCCCCACCCGGGCAGATTTTGCGGCTTCGAGTCTCGGCAATTCTTGTCCGCCGCGCTAAGGAAAATGAATCGGAGAACGTGTCCTGCGATGAATGGGAACTTGTTCTCCCTGAGATTGAATATCTGCCGCCATCGGTGAGTGCGCCGGATATCCCTCTGAGTAATCGGCCAGTTTACGTGGACGTTGAAGTCGTCGACTAGTGTTGCTTTGGGCTTTCTCAAATCAGAAAGCTGCTTCAATACACGTCTGCGATTAGTATTGGCGTGAGAGTTTGCGGAAGCATGATCGTTGCTAAGCTGACGTTGGCAATTCGGAATGCAGAACACAGTGGACCGATCGAATCGGCCTAAGCCGGATCCATGTTTGATCCGCCGGACGAGAGGTGCTTGAAATGAAAGCGAAAAAGGTACTCCAGATCGTGCATGCGCTCGACTTCGCCGCTTGGGCGCATTCGGCACAACGACGCAAGGGTGGGGAACGTGAGCCTTACGTCAATCACCTGACCGAGGTGGCGCGGTTGGTCGCGCAGGCGACGAAAGGCCGGGACGATAAACTGATCATCGCGGCGCTGCTGCACGACGTGCTTGAAGACCAGGCCATGCGCGTGAGCTACAAGATGCTCAAGGAGAAATTCGGCAAGCGGGTGGCGCGCATCGTGCGCGAGGTGACCGACGATCGCAGCCTGCCGAAGGCTGAACGCAAGCGCATGCAGGTGATCCACGCCCCGCATCTGTCGCGCCGGGCGCGGATTCTGAAGATCGCCGACAA
>JAGNOM010000032.1 GCA_017990155.1 Propionivibrio sp.
GACGGTGCCGTCAGCTTCGGCGCGCACCCATTCGTGGCTCTTGGTGTACTTGAGATTGCTTGGGACGTTCATGTGGACTCCTGGAGAAAAAATCGCTTGAAAAGGCCTTGAACCACAACGCATCTGCGACGACCGCAACAACGCATGCAACGAAGGTGAATTCTATTGGTTTTCGCTACCGCCGCGTGAAACGTTGTGGTTGATTCCGTTTGTTAAATCATCGACTTGCCGTTGCGGGCAAAGCAGGGCTTGATGACCTTCGCGGCGAGTTCCTTGTCGCGAATGACGACCTTGACCGTGTCGCCAATGGCGACGCCCATCGGCAGCCGGGCCAGCGCGACGGATTGTTGCAAGGTCGGCGAGAAGGTGCCGCTGGTGATTTCGCCGTCGCCTTGCGCGGTCACCACTTTCTGATGTGCGCGGAGAACGCCCTTGTCGAGCAGCAGGAGGCCGAGGAACTGCTTCTGCTGCGGTTGGGCGACCAGTGCGGCCTTGCCGACAAAGTCACGCGGCGCGACCAGATCGACCGTCCACGCGAGACCGGCGTCGAGCGGCGAAACTGTCTCGTCCATGTCCTGACCATAGAGGTTCATGCCGGCTTCAAGACGCAGCGTGTCGCGCGCGCCGAGGCCGATCGGCTTAACGCCGGCGTCGGCCAGCGCTTGCCAGAAGGCTTCGGCTTGGCTGGCGGGCAGGGTGATTTCGAAACCGTCTTCACCGGTGTAGCCGGTGGTTGCGATGAAGTAGTCGCCGACCATCGCACCAAAAAATGGCTTCAGCCCCTCGGTGGCCGCGCGGCTCGCAGGCAGCACTTCCCAGACCTTGGCCTTGGCGTTGGGTCCTTGCACGGCAACGATCGCCAGATCGCGGCGTGGGACGACGGCCACATCCAGCTTCCAGTCGGCGAGACGGGCAGCCATCCACGCCAGATCCTTCTCGGCGGTGCCGGCGTTGATCACCATGCGGTACTGGCCTTCGCCGATGAAATAGACGATCAGATCGTCGACGACACCACCGGCTTCATTGAGCATGGCGCTGTAGAGCGCTTTTCCGGGAAGCTTGAGTTTCTCGACGTTGTTGGCGATCAGACGCAGCAGGAAGTCCTTGGCGTCGGCGCCGGCGATATCGACGGCGCACATGTGCGAAACGTCGAACATGCCACAGTCGCGGCGAACCGTATGGTGTTCTTCAAGCTGGGAACCGTAATGCAGCGGCATGTCCCAGCCGCCAAAGTCGACCATTTTTGCGCCGAAACGGCGATGGGCGTCATTCAGGACAGTTTTCTGTGTCATATCAAGGCCTTGAAAGAAGGTGTCAGTCTTTTTTCAGAAACAAAAAAAGGGCGAACTCAAGCGAGTTCACCCCCCTGTCCTTGATACCTGAGAGATTGCCGTGAGGAATTGATAAGTTCCAACACGTTGCCCCATCGGTGGGCGCCTGTCGTGCAGCGCCGCTCTCCAGAGTTCAGTTCACAAACGGCCCTTTTGCCTGAGCGTTTCCGGGTGGATTGCGCCTTCGGCGGCGACGTAGACACAGCCGCTCTCTCCCGTTTGCGGGGCGAACTATAGCGCGCCGAAGGGGCCAGCGGCAAGTTTGGCTGCGCCTGAAACCAGCCGTTTGCCGCATTCGCCCTGACGCCTGCTCCTATTTGCCCGAGAACTTCGGTTTGCGTTTCTCGCGGAAAGCGCGCAGCCCTTCGCGATAGTCCTCGCTGTCATAGACGACCCGGCGCATACCTTGAATGCGCTCGAACAGGTCGGGCGTGACGGCATGGGCGCTGGAAAGGAGGCGCAGCGAGTCCTTCATGACGCCGATGCTGAGCGGCGAGTTCTGGCCGATACGCGTGGCCATCTCGTAGACAAATGCCTCGATTTCATCAGCCGGCTTGATGTAGTTGATCATGCCGAGGTTTAGCGCCTGATCGGCTGGCAACGGCTGCGCGGTGAAGAGCATTTCCTTGAAGATCGGCAAGGGGATCATGTTGATCATCGTCATCAAGCCGCCCAGATTGTAGGGAACGCCCAGTTTGGCGGGCGTGATGGCAAATGCCGCTTCGGGTGTGGTGACAAGAATGTCGCAAGCCATCGTTACCTCGCAGGCACCGCCCCAGACGCTGCCTTCGATCAGTCCGATGACCGGGGCCGGGAACTCCTGGATGGCGCGGATAAGAATGCGCAAGGGATCGTTCCAGCCGAGCGGGTCGCGGCCGCTATCCGGCAACTCGCTGACGTCGTGGCCGGCTGACCATACCTTGATTCCCGGTTGAGCGCGCAGCACGACAGCGCGGATGTCCAGCGCGCGGAAACCCTCCAGCGCGGCGGTGATTTCCATGATCAGCGCTTCGCTCAGCGCATTGCGCTTATCCGCATGGTTCAGGGTGATGATGCCGGTCGAGTCTTTCTTTTCGGTGAGTATCAGGGCCATGAGCGCGTCTTTCGGTGGTTGGGTATGGGGTCGGACGGCAAGTTTACTCTTGCTGCTTATTCGTGCCTTTCATTTGTTGCGCAATGAAGTGCGGGCCATGATGGTTTTCATCATTGGCAAGAGGAGTGGATCGCGCGAATCTGCAAGCAGAAGGGCAATTTCGTCACTGTGTTATCATCGCCGGCTTGATTTTTTCCGATCTATTTCTTTATTCCGTGCAGATTGTCGACCTTCACTGCCATTCCTCTGCGTCTGACGGCCTTTTGCCGCCGGCCGAAGTCGCGCGCCGTGCCGCCGAAAACGGCGTCAACATCCTCGCGCTGACTGACCATGACGATCTCGGCGGCCTTCCCGACGCACGAGCGGTCGCCAATGAGACCGGAATGCAGCTGGTGAATGGCGTTGAGATTTCGATCGAGTGGGGCGGCTTGCAGGTCCATGTGGTCGGGCTCAATTTCGACGATCGCGACGCGGCGCTAAACGCCGGACTTGCGTCGATTCGCTCCGGCCGTATCGGCCGGGCGCAGCGCATGTCGGCAGAGTTGGAGAAGGTCGGCATTGACGGCTGTTTTGACGGCGCCATGCGCCACGCCGAGAACCCGAACCTGATCAGCCGAGCGCATTTCGCGCGCTATCTCGTCGAGATCGGCGTGTGCAAGGACGTGCGCAGTGTTTTCGAGTCGTACATTGTTCCGGGTCGTCCGGGTTATGTAGAGCACCGTTGGGCAACGCTCGAAGAGTCGGTTGGCTGGATCGTCGGGGCCGGCGGTATTGCTGTGATCGCACATCCCGGGCGTTACAAGCTGAGCCGGACTGAAATGCGCAAACTGCTTGAGAACTTCAAGAGTGTCGGCGGACAGGCGATCGAAGTGATTTCCGGTAGCCATTCGCTCGACAACGTCGCAGTATTCTCACGGCTTGCGCGCGAGTTCGGCTTCATGGCTTCCTGCGGTTCCGATTTTCACGGCCCCGGTGAGAGCTATATCGATCTCGGCCGGCTGGCGCCGACACCGCAGGGCTTGACGCCCGTTTGGGAGGCCTTCTGATCATGGCGCGTTATCTGTCGATACATCCTGAAGACCCGCAACCGCGAATGCTCGCCCAGGCGGCAGAGATCCTCCGCGCGGGTGGCGTGGTGGCCATTCCGACGGACTCCTGCTATGCCCTCGGTTGCTGCCTGGGTGATAAGGACGCGCTTGAGCGCATTCGCCGGATTCGCGAGGTCGATGATCGTCATCATCTGACGCTGATGTGTCGCGATCTTTCGGAGATCGCCCAGTTTGCACGTGTCGACAACGCACAATACCGTTTGCTCAAGGCCACAACGCCGGGCAGTTACACCTTCATTCTCGAAGGAACGAAGGAATTGCCGCGCCGTGTTCTGCATCCGAAGCGCAAGACGATCGGACTGCGCGTCCCGGACCACAAAGTCGCCCTGTCACTGCTCGCCGAACTTGGTGAACCTTTGCTGACGTCGACCCTGATGTTGCCGGGCGACGAGTCGCCGCTGACCGAAGGCTGGGAAATCCAGGATCGGCTCGACGATCATCTCGAGTTGATTCTTGATGGTGGTTATTGCGGGACGGAGCCGACCACGGTTATCGATTTGACCAGCTTGCCGCCGGAACTCATCCGTGCTGGCCGCGGGCCGCTTGATCCGTTCGGCTTCGAATAAAGCGCCGTATGGATATTTCATCGTTGGTACAGACCATCGCGATTTCAGCCATGCCGGTGATCTTCGCGATTACCGTGCACGAGGCGGCGCACGGCTACGCGGCGCGTCACTTTGGAGACAATACGGCCTGGCTTGCCGGGCGCATCAGTCTCAACCCGATCCGCCACGTTGATCTGTTTGGTACGATTCTGCTTCCGCTGCTGCTGTTCATTATCAGCAGCCCTTTTCTGTTTGGTTGGGCCAAGCCGGTACCGGTCAATTTTGACCGGCTGCGCAATCCAAAGCGCGACATGCTGTGGGTGGCTGCCGCCGGGCCGGGCGTGAATTTGCTGATGGCGTTTGGCTGGGCTTTGCTGTTCAAGCTGGCGCTGCTGCTGCCTTTCAATGTGTATACCCGGCCGCTGGCGATGATGAGTGACATGGGGATCAACATCAACCTCATGCTCATGGTGCTCAACCTTCTGCCCTTGCCACCGCTCGACGGTGGGCGGATTGCGGTGAGCTTGCTGCCGATGCCCATGGCGATCAAATTCTCGCAGCTTGAGCGTTGGGGAATTCCGATACTCTTGCTGCTTTCGTTTCTCGGTATCCTCAGCAGCATCATGTGGCCGTTTGTGGCCATGTTCAAACAACTGATCATCTTCATCTTCCAGCTCAACTAATACTATGTACGCAGAACGAGTCCTCTCCGGAATGCGCCCGACGGGCAGCCTGCACCTCGGCCACTACCACGGCGTGCTGAAGAACTGGGTCAAACTCCAGCACGAGTATCCCTGCCTGTTTTTTGTGGCCGATTGGCATGCGCTGACGACGCAATACGATGATCCGCACGGGATTTCGCAATCGACCTGGGAAATGGTGATCGACTGGCTGGCGGCCGGCGTCGATCCGGAGAAAGCCTCCCTGTTCATCCAGTCGCAGGTACCGGAGCACGCCGAGTTGCACCTCTTGCTGTCGATGATGACGCCGCTTGGCTGGCTGGAGCGCGTGCCGACCTACAAGGATCAGCAGGAGAAGATGTCGAACAAGGACTTGTCGACCTACGGTTTCCTCGGCTACCCGCTGCTGATGAGTGCCGATATCCTGATCTACCGCGCTGATAAGGTTCCGGTGGGTGAGGACCAGATTCCGCACGTCGAGATCACCCGCGAACTCGCGCGCCGCTTCAACCACATGTATGGACGCGAGCCGGGCTACGAGGAAAAGGCCAAGGAGGCGGTCGCCAAGCTCGGCAGCAAGAACAAGCGGACCTTCGAGCATCTGCGCACCCGTTTTCAGCAGGACGGCGACAAGGAAGCCGTCGCCAAGGGCCATGCGCTGCTGGCGGAAATGCCGCAGCTCTCGCTCGCGGACCGTGAGCGGCTGCTCGGCTATCTCGAAGGCACCGGCAAAATGATTCTTGTGGAACCCGGCTATCTCTTGACCGAGGCTTCGAAGATGCCGGGGCTCGATGGTCAGAAGATGTCGAAGTCGTACAACAACACGATCACCCTGCGTGAGGACGAAGCGTCGGTGACGCAGAAAATCAAGCGCATGCCGACCGATCCGTCGCGCGTCCGTCGTACCGATGCTGGCGATCCGGAAAAATGTCCGGTGTGGCAACTGCATCAGGTGTATTCCGACGATGCGTGCAAGGAGTGGGTGCAAAAGGGCTGTCGCAGCGCGGGAATTGGCTGCCTGGAATGCAAGCAGCCCGTGATCGACGGCATCCTGCAAGAGCAGGCGCCGATGCGTGAGCGGGCACGGATGTATATCGAGAAACCGTCGCTGGTTCGTGAGATCGTCGCCGAAGGCAATCGGAAAGCCGGCGCCTTGGCGCGGGAAACGATGCGCGACGTTCGCGATGCGATGGGGTTGAATTACAGCTGAGATGGCGCTCGGCTGAGCATCGATGAGCGATATTGCGACCAGTGAGTTGGTTGTGGAGTCACCGGCAACGACAGTTGAGCCGCTGGCCCGCATCTACGGCCAGCCGATGGAGCAGTTGCCGCTCGATCTGTATATCCCGCCGGACGCCATGGCGGTCATGCTTGACGCCTTCGAAGGGCCGCTTGACCTGTTGCTCTACCTGATTCGCAAGGCCAACGTGAATGTCCTCGATATTCCGATGGCGCCGCTGACGGTGCAGTACCTGACCTATGTCGAGGCGATGCGCTCGCATAATCTTGAGTTGGCGGCCGACTACCTGGTGATGGCGGCGATGCTGATCGAGATCAAGTCGCGCATGTTGCTGCCCAAGCCCAAGGCTGCAGAAGGTGAGGAGGTTGAAGACCCGCGCGCCGAACTGGTCCGCCGTCTGATTGAGTACGAGCAAATGAAGCAGGCCGCCCGCCGCCTCGACGATCTGCCGCAGGCGGAGCGGGATTTCGACTGGGTCGAGGCGTGGGTCGAGAAGTCGCTGCTGCAACGCTTGCCGGAAGTCAGTCCCGACGACCTAAAGGACGCCTGGAGCACTATCCTGCGTCAAGCCAAGCTGCACACGCGCCACATGATCCAGCGCGAGGAATTATCGGTGCGCGAGCATATGGGGCTGATTCTTAGAGCCCTGCGCGATGCCGGCGGATTTGTCGAGTTCGTCGATTTGTTCGATCCGGCGCAGGGTGCGCCGGTCGTTGTCGTGCATTTTCTTGCGATGCTTGAACTGGCCCGCGAGCATTTGCTCGAAATGACGCAGTCGGAAGCGTTTGCACCGATCTATGTGAGGTTGGCCGATGGGCGAGTTGAAGACAGAAGCGAACACGGAAGTGAAGATGCCTGAGGAAGCGAAGGCCGGGCTTCCGGATAATCCCGCAAGGCTCAAACGGGTGCTTGAGGCGGTGCTGCTCAGTGCGCAGCAGCCGCTGACGCCGCTCGAACTCAAGAAAGTGTTTCTTGAGGAGATTGGAACGGATGTGTTGCGCGTATTGCTCGACGAGATTCGCATTGAGTGGACGGATCGGCCGCTGGAACTGGTGCAGATCGCAAGCGGATGGCGTTTCAGAACGCGCGCCGAGTATCTGCCTTATCTCGAGCGGCTGAATCCGGAACGGCCGCCGAAGTATTCTCGGGCCGTACTGGAAACGCTGGCCATCATCGCCTATCGTCAACCGGTCACGCGCGGCGATATCGAGGATATCCGGGGTGTGACGGTGGCTTCACAAATTGTCAAGGTGCTTGAAGAGCGCGGTTGGGTCGATGTCGTCGGTCACCGCGATACACCGGGAAGACCGGCGCTGCTGGCGACGACAAAGAAATTCCTCGACGACCTCGGTTTGCGCAGTGTGACCGAGTTGCCACCGCTCGAGATGATGAATCAGACACTGGAGTTGGCCGATGCCCAACAAGACACGTAAAACACCATTCAGGGCGCCAGTCAGCGCAGTACGCAAGCCGCGAGACGAAGCTGTGCCCGAGGGGCATTCGCATTCGCACTCGCCGCGCGCTGAGGAGACGCTCGAGAGCCAACCGCGTCGGCAACGCGCACCGCGCCAGGATTTCTCGAATCGAGCGCGGCACAAGGAACTCCCCGGTAAACCGGAGCGCTTGCACAAACTCCTCGCCCAGAGCGGGGTCGGCTCGCGGCGCGAGATGGAAGAATTGATCGCCGTGGGCCGTGTCAATGTAAACGGGGAGACGGCCCAGGTCGGCCAGTCGGCGAGTCCCGGGGACCGGATCAAGGTCAACGGCAAACTGGTGCATCTCAAGTTCTCCAACCGGCTTCCGCGCGTGATCATCTACCACAAGCCCGAAGGCGAGATCGTGTCGCGCGATGATCCCGAACATCGCCCGACCGTCTTCACCTCGTTGCCACGAATGTCCGGCGGTCGCTGGGTCGCGGTCGGTCGCCTCGACTTCAATACGAGCGGGTTGCTGCTCTTCACAACTTCGGGCGATCTGGCCAACCGGTTGATGCACCCGCGCTATAACCTTGTGCGCGAGTACGCGGTTCGGATTCTCGGGGAACTGCCCGAAGGCGCAAAGGAAAAACTGCTGGCGGGTGTCGAACTCGAAGATGGCGTTGCACAATTTGCCTCCTTTGTGGAAGCCGGCGGCGAGGGCGCAAACCGCTGGTATCGCGTGTCGCTCTTCGAGGGGCGCAATCGGGAAGTGCGACGAATGTTTGAATCGGTCGGCGTCGTCGTCAGCCGTCTGATGCGCGTTCGTTACGGCCCGTTCGTCCTGCCATCAAACCTGAAGCGTGGCCATGTCCTGGAGTTGGGTGAAGTGGATATCAAGAAGCTCCTGGCCGATTTCGACATGGAAAATCCGGCGCCACATCGTTCGCCGCGAAAGCCCCGCGAGCGCTGAGTCTTTGCGTGGCTGCAAACCCAGGCTTGCAGCCCATGTTGCCGAAAGGGGGCGCTTGGTTGGCTCTCGGGAAGCGCGCTTTGTAGTGTCGTGATGGCGAGTTTCAATTTACGTGGAAGTAAAAACTCGTTATAATCCAACGGTTTTTTCCGCTCGCCCCTGTGGGGGCAGTTATTTCGGAGATGGGCGTTTCGCCCATTTTTCATTTGTAGATATGGATTTGTACGAACTTCTCGATAAGACGGTAAGCGGTCTCGGATACGAACTGGTGGACGTGGAGCAGAGTCCGCGCGGTCGTGTATTGCGCGTGTTCATCGATAAGGCCGATAAGGTCGGTGGTATCGATGTCGAAGATTGCACGCTTGTCAGCAATCAGTTGTCACGTGTTCTGACTGTCGAAAACGTTGACTATGACCGTCTTGAGATATCTTCTCCCGGGTTGGATCGGGTGTTGAAGAAACAGGCGGATTTTGAGCGTTTTGCGGGTTCGGAGATCAATCTCAGATTGCGTTTGCCGATGAGTGGCCGGCGCAATTTCAACGGCGTCTTGCTCGGTGTGCAGGATGGCAAGGTGCGCCTGACCGTGGATACGGGCGAAGTGGAACTGGAGTTTGGCAATATTGACAAGGCCAGGCTGGTTCCCAAGTTCGACTAGTAATGATCAGGCTGGATAGGGGGTAGTGAGAATATGAGCCGCGAAATTTTGCTTCTGGTAGATGTGCTGGCGCGTGAAAAGAACGTGAGCAAAGAGATCGTCTTTGGCGCTCTTGAGCTGGCGCTTGCGTCGGCGACCAAAAAGCGGATTCACGACGATGCCGATGTTCGCGTTGTGGTTGATCGCGAGACGGGCGATTTTGA
This sequence comes from Propionivibrio sp., assembly GCA_017990155.1. Taxonomy (GTDB): domain Bacteria; phylum Pseudomonadota; class Gammaproteobacteria; order Burkholderiales; family Rhodocyclaceae; genus Propionivibrio. The sequence continues at coordinate 9,245 of JAGNOM010000032.1, forward strand.
GACTTTCCGTCGCTGGGAGGTGGTGGCTGACGAGGATTTCATCCTTGAGGCGCAGCATATTCCCTTGTCGGACGCGCAGAAGCAGGATCCCGATGTCGAAATCGGGGACTATCTCGAAGAGTCGCTGGAGCCGATCGATTTCGGGCGGATTGGTGCGCAAGCGGCCAAGCAGGTGATTCTCCAGAAGATTCGCGATGCCGAGCGTGACCAGATTCTCAACGACTTCCTCGAGCGCAAGGAGCATCTCGTTACCGGCACGATCAAGCGCATGGAGCGAGGAAATGCCATCGTTGAGGCCGGGAAGATCGAGGCCGTGCTGCCGCGGGATCAGATGATTCCGCGTGAAAACCTGCGCGTCGGCGATCGAGTCAAGGCCTTCCTGCTGCGTATCGATCGTGCGGCGCGCGGTCCGCAACTGATCCTTTCGCGTACGGCACCCGAGTTCATCATCAAGCTGTTCGAGATGGAAGTGCCGGAAGTTGATGATGGTTTGCTCGAAATCAAGGCGGCTGCCCGCGACGCCGGGATGCGCGCAAAGATTGCGGTCAAGTCGAATGATCAGCGTGTCGATCCGATCGGCACCTGTGTCGGGATGCGCGGAATGCGTGTCACGGCGGTGACCAACGAGCTTGCCGGCGAGCGCGTTGATATCGTGCTCTGGTCGGCCGACCCAGCTCAGTTTGTAGTTGGTGCTTTGGCGCCCGCCGAGGTGGTCTCCGTGGTGGTTGATGAAGATCGGCATTCCATGGATGTGGTCGTCGATGACGACAATCTGGCAATCGCGATCGGGCGCGGCGGACAAAACGTCCGCCTGGCGTCGGAATTGACCGGGTGGACTATCAATCTGATGACCGAAGAAGAATCGCAGACACGCGTTGAGGCGGAGTCGGCGGCTATTCGGGTGTTGTTCATTGAGAAGCTCGACGTTGATGAGGAAGTGGCAAACATCCTGATTAGCGAAGGCTTCTCGACGCTGGAGGAAGTTGCCTACGTCCCGCTTCATGAAATGCTGGAAATCGAGGCTTTTGATGAGGTAACGGTCCAGGAGTTGCGTGATCGTGCACGGAATGTCTTGCTCACTGAGGCGATCGTCGCTGAAGAGCAAATCGGCGACGTAGCCGACGATCTGCTGAATCTGGATGGCATGGACAAGGTCTTGGCCGGCAAACTGGCGGTAAATGGTGTCAAGACTCGCGATGATTTGGCGGATCTGGCCATTGACGAAGTCGTTGAAATGACCGGTATCGATGCCGATCGTGCGAAACAACTGATCACCACGGCGCGCGCGCACTGGTTCGAGTAAGCTTAGAAGAGGAATCCACATGGCGCAAACAAGTGTTGCCCAATTAGCCACCGACCTGAAAATGCCGGCCGACGCACTGCTTGAGCAGTTGCAAAAGGCAGGCGTAAGCAAGAGCAACGCGGACGATCTTCTTTCCGAGCAGGATAAGTCGAGGTTGTTGGAGTACCTGCGTCGTTCGCATGGCGATGCCGAGTCGAAGACCAAGATTACCCTGACACGCAAGGAAACGACCGAAATCCGCTCCCAGGACTCTCACGGGAAACAACGGACTGTTCAGGTCGAGGTCAGAAAAAAGCGGGTTCTGGTCAAGCGCGACATTCCTGAGCTGCGGCCCGGGTCGCAAGACTTGGTGAACTCGTCGGCACCGCAAGTCGGCATGAATGTGGAAATTCCCGAACAGGCGGCACCCGAGCCGGTGCTTGTCGAACCGATCGTCGAAGTCATTCCGATTCCCGAGGTTCCGGTCGTCGAGCCGGTGCCGGAAGTTGTGATCGAGCCTGAAACCACCGTCCCAGAGCCCGAGCCTGTCGAGTCCGCCGTTGAAGTGGCCGAGGTTCCCGAAGTCACGCAGCCGGTCGCGTCGGCGGTGGCCGACGAAGCCAGGGCGAAGAAGCCGGGCGCCGAGACGAAGCAGAAGGCCAAAGGAGGCTCGGAAGCCAAGCCTGAAGTCGCGACCGAGCACAAGGTTGGTGTCAAGAAAGTCGTGACCCGCGCATCGATCATCGGTGAAGAGCAGCAACGCCTGCGTGCAGAAGAAGAGCGGCGCAAGGCCGAGTTGAGGGCGCGCCAAGAGGCCGAGTATCTCGAAAAGCAAAGGCGTGCCGCTGAACTCGTCCGCTTGAAGGTCGAAGCTGAAGAAAAAGCGGTGGCAGCACGTGCAGCGGAAGCTGCGAAACAGGTTGCCGCGAAGACTGCAAGCGATAAGCCGTCGGAAGACAAGACCTTGCATAAACCTGCTTCGAAAGCCGGCGTTTCGGATAAGAAACCGGCCGACAAGAAGGGCGGACAGTGGAAGAACGAAGGCGCCAACAAACGGCAAGGTCTGAAAACACGCGGAGCAACCGGAACGACAGGCTGGCGCGAAAACAAGCATGGCAAGCGGAACAATCGCAATAGTGATTCGGATGAACAGCATGCCTTCCAGGTTCCCACGGAAGCGGTGGTTCACGATGTTCACGTGCCTGAGACCATTTCGGTTTCGGATCTTGCTCACAAGATGGCTGTAAAAGCGACCGAGGTCATCAAGACGCTGATGAAGATGGGGTCGATGGTGACCATCAACCAGGTGCTTGATCAGGAAACCGCGATGATCATCGTCGAAGAAATGGGACACAAGGCTTTTGCAGCCAAACTCGACGATCCCGATGCCTTTATCGACGACGATTCGTCGCACGAAGATGCAGAACAGATGCATCGTGCTCCGGTCGTTACTGTCATGGGTCACGTCGACCACGGAAAGACTTCGTTACTCGACTACATTCGGCGCGCGCGCGTCGCTTCGGGCGAAGCGGGCGGTATTACCCAACACATTGGCGCCTATCACGTCGAGACGGCACGGGGTATGGTGACCTTCCTCGATACGCCGGGCCACGAAGCCTTTACGGCGATGCGCGCCCGCGGAGCCAAAGCAACGGATATCGTTATTCTGGTGGTGGCCGCAGATGACGGCGTAATGCCGCAAACGCGTGAGGCGATCCACCACGCCAAGGCGGCGGGTGTGCCCATCGTCGTCGCGGTCAACAAGATCGACAAGCCCGAGGCAAATCCCGAACGCGTGAAGCAGGAACTGGTTGCCGAGCAAGTCGTTCCGGAAGAGTACGGTGGCGATGCGCCATTCATCTCGGTTTCGGCGAAGACCGGTGCTGGTATCGATGAACTTCTCGAAAACGTGTTGCTGCAGGCTGAAGTGCTTGAGTTGAAGGCGCCGAAGGATGCGCCGGCCAAGGGTTTGATCATCGAGGCACGCCTTGACAAGGGGCGCGGTCCGGTGGCGACGATGCTGGTTCAGTCAGGTACGCTCCGCCAGGGCGACGTGGTCCTTTCCGGCCAGGTTTTTGGGCGGGTTCGGGCGATGCTCGATGAGAATGGCAAGTCGATCAAGGAAGCCGGGCCATCGATTCCGGTTGAAATTCTCGGCCTTTCCGATGTGCCGTCAGCAGGTCAGGACGCCGTGGTGTTGGGCGATGAGCGCAAGGCACGTGAAATTGCTCTCTTCCGTCAAGGCAAGTTCCGTGATGTCAAGCTGGCTACCAAGCAGGCAGCGAATCTCGAAAATATTCTCGATCAGATGACCGAAGCCGAGGTCAAGACCTTGGCGTTGATCATCAAGGCAGACGTTCAGGGTTCGCAGGAAGCGCTTGTCCAGTCGCTGCAGAAGCTCTCGACGGATGAAGTCAAGGTCAACGTGATCCATGGCGCGGTCGGCGCGATCAGCGAGTCCGATATTCATCTCGCGCATGCCTCGAAGGCGGTCATCATCGGTTTCAATACCCGGGCTGATGCTGGCGCGCGCAAGGCGGCCGAGAGTGTCGGGGTCGATATCCGCTACTACAACATCATCTATGACGCTGTTGATGACGTGAAGGCGGCTCTTTCCGGGATGCTGTCGCCCGAGAAGCGTGAGGAAATCACCGGCCTCGTTGAAATTCGCCAGGTATTCCGTGCGACCAAGATCGGTACGATTGCCGGCTGTTACGTACTAGAGGGTGTCATCAAGCGTAGCTCGCGCGCTCGTCTTCTGCGCAACAATGTGGTGGTCTGGGATGGCGAACTTGAGTCGCTCAAGCGCTTCAAGGATGACGTCAAGGAAGTTCGTGCAGGCTTTGAATGCGGTCTGTCGCTCAGAAACTACAACGCGTACGAAGAGGGCGACCAGCTCGAAACGTACGATGTGACTGAAGTTGCGCGGACGCTTTAAGTGACGGCCAACAAGAGTTTCTCGCGCAAGGATCGAGTGTCCGAGCAGATCCGTCGTGAACTGGCGGAACTGATCCGGACCGAACTTAAAGATCCGCGCGTGGGGATGATCAGTCTCACTGACGTCGAGGTGACGGCGGACTATGCGCACGCCAAGGTGTACTTCAGTACGCTTGCCGGCAGCGAGAATTTGCCGGGGGTGATGACCGGGCTGGAAAAGGCGTCAGGTTTTCTGCGTCGTGAATTGGGAAAACGCATCAGCATTCACACGACGCCGCAATTGCATTTTGTGTTTGACCACTCGCTCGAGCGCGGTGCCGACCTGACGAAATTGATTCAGGAAGCCGTCGCGATTTCTGACAAATCAGAACCTGATACCGATAGCTGATTTTGGCGACGAGCAGTGGGGTAAAGCGTAGCTGGCAGCGCGTTGACGGCGTGTTGCTGCTGGACAAAGCGACCGGCATAACATCCAACTCCGCTTTGCAGGGTGCGCGCCGCTTGTTCTCGGCGGCAAAGGCTGGGCATACCGGAACGCTGGATCCGCTCGCGACGGGTTTGTTGCCGCTCTGTTTTGGTGAGGCTACAAAGTTCTCCGCTGACTTGCTCGACGCCGACAAAACCTACGAAGCTGACGTTCTGTTCGGTGTGACGACCGACACCGGGGATGCTGACGGCGCCGTCATCAGGCAGTGTCGGCCGGCCTTCGGCATATCGGATCTGGAGGCGGCGATGGGCGGCTTTCGTGGCGCCATCACTCAGGTGCCCCCGATGTATTCAGCGCTGAAAGTTGACGGGAAGCCGCTGTATCGCCTGGCACGACAAGGAATTGAAATCGAGCGTACGCCGAGGCAAGTCTCGATTCTTGAGTTGCAGCTCCTCGATTTTGCGGGAGAGCGCTGTCGTTTCCACATCTCATGCAGCAAGGGGACTTACATCCGCACGCTCATGGAGGATATTGGTAACGCGCTGGGTTGCGGCGCGCATCTCACAGCGCTGAGACGTGTGCGTGTCGGTGCGCTGAGTATTGCCAAGGCTTTTACGCTGGATCAATTGCTCGCGCTTCCCGAAACCGAGCGCGCTATCTGTTTGTTGCCGCCTGACGCATTGTTGCAGAGTCTGCCCACCGTGCACCTCGATGAAGGCGCTTCACTCCGTTTTTGTCATGGCAATCCGGTTCAGATTGGCGTGGATGGAGTTGTGGGTAAGTGTCGCGTCTACGATACGAACCGTTTGCTGGGAGTCGGGGAGGTGGATGTGTCCGGCTCTATCAAACCCAAGCGGCTGGTGTGCGTCTGACTCTCCATTGCTTCAGTTGCGACTGACGCGTCAAACCAGCTATAATCCGCGCCTCGCTTCGCCGCGAAATATCATTTTTAACCTGGCGTTGGCTCTATCAAACCGGGGCTACGTCGTTTTCCAGAGAAAGAGAGTTTGACATGGCGATTACTGTTGCGCAAAAAGCGCAGATCATGACCGATTATCAACGTGCTGCTGGCGACACTGGTTCCTCCGAGGTTCAGGTTGCATTATTGACGGCGCGTATCAATGACCTCACCGGCCACTTCAAGGAGCACGTCAAGGATCACCACTCCCGTCGTGGCTTGTTGCGCATGGTGAGCCGTCGCCGCAAGTTGCTGGACTATCTCAAGGCGACGAATGTTGACTCCTATCGTGCGCTGATTCAGCGTCTCGGCCTTCGCAAGTAATTCTGCCTGCCGAACCGCAGTGCGGTTGGGAGTGCAGCGCATCCGAACACATGACAGCGGCCAGTCCCGAGCGGACTGCGCCGCTGTTGTTGTATTTGCAGTGTTTCGCCATTTCGGCGTGTTGTTGAATTGCGGACCGGTGTCGTGGGTCCGCGCGTTGAACTA
>JAGNOM010000033.1 GCA_017990155.1 Propionivibrio sp.
GCCAGCTCCTCGACCACGCCGCGGAAAACAGCTACGGCCTGCCCGCCTTCAACGTCAACAACATGGAGCAGGTGATCGCGATCATGGAAGCCGCGAGCGAACTCGACGCGCCGGCGATCATGCAGGCGTCGGCCGGTGCCCGTAAATACGCTGGCGAAGCCTTCCTGCGCCACCAGATTCTCGCCGCCATCGAAGCGTATCCGAACATTCCGGTTGTCATGCACCAGGACCACGGCCAGTCGCCGGCGATCTGCATGGCCGCCATCCGCTCGGGTTTCTCGTCGGTGATGATGGACGGTTCACTCGAAGCCGACGGCAAGTCGGTCGCTTCGTTCGACTACAACGTCGCCACGACGCAGAAGGTCGTCGAGTTTTCGCACTCGATCGGTGTTTCCGTCGAAGCCGAACTCGGCGTCCTCGGCTCGCTCGAAACAATGAAGGGCGACAAGGAAGACGGCCACGGCGCCGAAGGCACGATGACGCGCGAACAGCTCCTGACCGACGTCGAGCAGGCCGCCGACTTCGTCAAGAAGACGCAGTGTGACGCGCTGGCCATTGCTATCGGTACCTCGCACGGCGCCTACAAGTTCACCAAGAAGCCGACCGGCGACATCCTGGCGATCGACCGCATCCGCGAAATCCACGAGCGCATCCCGAACTGCCACCTGGTCATGCACGGCTCGTCGTCGGTGCCGCAGGAACTGCTGGCCGAAATCCGCGAGTTCGGCGGCGACATGAAGGAAACCTACGGCGTGCCGGTCGAGGAAATCGTACGCGGCATCAAGTACGGCGTGCGCAAGGTCAACATCGATACCGACATCCGGCTGGCGATGACCGGCGCGATCCGTCGCTATTTCGCCGAAAACCCGGGCAAGTTCGACCCGCGCGACTATCTGAAGCCGGCCCGCGAAGCCGCCAAGAAGGTTTGCCGTGCCCGCCTCGAAGCCTTCGGCGCTGCCGGACAAGCCAGCAAGATCAAGGCCATTCCGCTGGACAAGATGGCTGAACGCTACAAGAGCGGCGAACTCAATCAGACCGTCCGCTAAGCACACGGAACCTGGCTGAAACCGCCGTGCCGCGATCTCCTGAACAGGACGTCGCGGCATTCTTTTTCTGGAGTCACTGGAATGCATGCAGGATTTCGTCTCACCGATATTGAAACGCACCCGCTCCGCGAACATCTAAACCACGAGTTTCACTCGCGCGCGCCGATGCCGCTGGCGTGCCCGGCACTGGTCTCACACCTGGCGTTCCACCACGATGGCGTCATTTCGCCGCACGAAGAACGGGAGAACGTGCTGCGGCTGTGCCAGACCAGCGCCTGCACCTTCATCGAGAACTCGCCGACGCACCTGATGTTCGATGCGGGGAACTTCAAGATGCGCTGGGAGTTGCACACCGAGTACTCCAGCTACACCTTCCTGCGCCCGCTCCAGGAAGGCGAAACGCTGCATCCCGACGCCACGGCGCTCGATGCGGTCTTTCCCGACTGGGTATCGAGCATTCCCGGCAAGCTGCTCGTGGCCACCCACGTCGAATTGCGTTCCGCGAAGGACGTCTCTCCCGAGTCGGTGCTCGCGGGCTTGTCGCCCACCACCGGACGGCAAATGGTCGTTTCGAAAGTCGCGAATGGCGCGGCCTGGGTGTTCACCGATTTCATGTTCGACAACGGCTTCTCGCGCTTCCTGCTGATCGACGAAAGCATGGTTGGTCGGCAACCTGGCCGCGCCGTACAGCGACTGTTCGAGATCGAAACCTACCGCATGCTGGCACTGCTCGGACTTCCCGTCGCCACCGAGGTCGGCCGCTGGCTGAGTGGTGCCGAACGCCGACTGGCCGAGCTGATGGATCACATCGGACAGGCCAATTGCCCGGAAGATGAGCGCGCCGTGCTGGCCGATCTATCGAAGATGGCCGCCGAGGTCGAACACTCGGTGGCGCGCACGACGTTCCGCTTTGGCGCCTCCGGCGCGTACAACACGCTGGTCATGCAGCGCATCCACGAACTGCGCGAAATTCGTGTTCCCGGCTATCAGAAGCTCAGCGAGTTCATGCAACGCCGGTTCATGCCGGCCATGAACACGTGTGCCGCGATGGCGCGGCGCCAGGAGGAGCTTTCCGGCCGGGTCGCGCGCAACAGCCAGTTGCTGCGCACGCGCGTCGACATCGAACTCGAACGCCAGAACCAGGAACTGCTGGCGCAGATGAATAACCGCGCCAAGGTGCAACTTCGCCTGCAGGAAACCGTCGAAGGCTTGTCAATTGCGGCGATCACCTACTACGGATCGCAATTGGTTCAGTACCTGGCCAAGGGCGGGAAGTACCTGTTCCCGGCCATTTCCCCGGAAATCGCGACTGCGGTCTCGATCCCGCTGATTGCCGTATTGGCCTTGTTCGGCATCAAGCGCATGCGCAAGGCACTGGCGCAGGAAGCCGAAGGAACGAACTGACCTATAATTCACAGCCCATATCACGCAACTTCACCCAACAACCGACCACCCTTATTCCGGATCAGAATCATGACTCAAGCCCTGTTCGAATCGACCATCAAGAGCCTCCAACTTCTTGGCCGCGGTAAAGTGCGCGACATCTACGCCATCGACGCTGACACGTTGCTGATCGTGACCAGCGACCGTTTGTCCGCATTCGACGTCGTGCTGCCCGATCCGATCCCAGGCAAAGGTGTCGTGCTGACCCAACTCGCGAATTTCTGGTTCGACAAGCTCTCTCACATCCTGCCGAACCAGCTGACCGGTATCGATCCCGAATCCGTCGTGGCACCCGACGAACGCGATCAGGTGCGCGGTCGCGGACTCGTCGTCAAGCGTTTGAAGCCGCTGCCGATCGAAGCCGTCGTGCGCGGTTACCTGATCGGTTCCGGGTGGAAGGATTACAAGGAGACCGGCGCTGTCTGCGGCATCAAGCTGCCGGCCGGCCTGCAACTCGCCGCCAAGCTGCCCGAGCCGATCTTCACGCCGGCGACCAAGGCTGAGCAGGGCGACCACGACGAGAACATCTCCTTCGAGCAGGCCCAAACCGACTGCGGCGCGGCGCTCTCAGGCATTCTCGCCGGCACTGGCAAGAATGGCGCACAGATCGCCACGCAGGCGCGCGACGCAGCCATCGCCCTCTACACCACCGCTGCCGACTACGCACTGACGCGCAACATCATCATCGCCGACACCAAGTTCGAGTTCGGCATCGACAGCACCGGCACGCTGCACCTGATCGACGAAGCGCTGACGCCCGATTCGTCGCGCTTCTGGCCGATGGAAGCCTACGCCGTCGGCAGCAACCCGCCCTCTTTCGACAAACAGTATGTGCGCGACCACCTGGAAACGCTTGACTGGAACAAGACGGCGCCCGGCCCGAGCCTGCCGGCCGACGTCATCGCCCGCACCAGCGCCAAGTACCGCGAAGCGTATGAACAGCTCACCGGGCTGAAACTCGCCTTCTGAAGAGACGCAAACACGGGCTCCACCCACTGGGCGGCTGCGGCCGCCCAGCCCATTTCTGGAAGACACAAGATGACCGCGCAAACTGATGCATCGAACAACGCCCTGCTCGACTTTTCCGGCCTGCCACGTTTTGAGGCGATCAAGCCGGAAGACGTCCAGCCGGCAATCAGCCTCCTGCTGGCCAGCAATCGCGCACTGGTCGAACGTCTCACCTCCGATGCGGCGCCCGCCACCTGGAACACGTTCGCCGCGCCGCTCAGCGACGAAATCGAACGGCTCTCGCGTGCCTGGGGAATCGTCGGCCACCTGCACTCGGTCAACGACGTCCCGGAATGGCGCGAAGCCTACAACGGCATGCTGCCCGAGGTCTCCCGCTTCTTCGCTGAACTCGGCCAGAACCTCAAGCTGTTCGCCAGGTACAAGGCGATTCGCGAGAGCGCCGAATACGCGACGCTGACGCAGGCGCAACGCAAGATCGTCGACAACGAGATTCGCGACTTTCGCCTCTCCGGCGCCGAACTCCACGAAGACCAGAAACCGCGCTTCCAGGCGATCTCCGAGGAACTGGCCAGCCTGTCGGCGAAGTTCTCGGAGAACCTGCTCGACGCGACGAACGCTTTTGCACAGTTCGTCACCGACGAAGGCGAACTCGCCGGAATTCCCGACGACGTTCGCCAGGCCGCGCGCGAAGCGGCTGAAAAGGAAGGTCAGCCCGGCTGGAAATTCACCCTGCACATGCCGTCCTACCTGCCCGTCATGCAGTACGGCGAGAGCCGCGAGCTGCGCGCCACAATGTATCGCGCCTACGCGACCCGCGCCTCCGAATTCGGCCCGGCCGAGCTCGACAACACGCCGCTGATCCGGAGGATCCTCGAATTGCGCCGCGAAGAGTCACGAATGCTCGGCTACGACAACTACGCTGAGGTCTCGCTGGTGCCGAAGATGGCGGAATCGGTCCCGCAAGTGCTGGCGTTCCTGCGCGACCTCGCCGTCAAAGCCAAGCCATTCGCCGAAAAGGACATCGCCGAGTTGCGCGAGTTTTCCAAACAGGAACTCGGCCTCGAAACGCTCGAACCCTGGGACGTCGGCTTCGCGTCGGAGAAGCTGCTACAGGCACGGTACGCCTTCTCCGAACAGGAGGTGAAGCGCTACTTCACCGAAGACAAGGTGCTCGGCGGATTGTTCCACGTCGTTGAAACGCTGTTCGGCGTTCGCCTCAAACCGGATACAGCTCCGGTATGGCACGAGGATGTCCGCTTCTTCCGTATCGAATCCCCCGACGGCGCGCTGATCGGCCAGTTCTACGTCGACCTGTATGCCCGCGAAACCAAGCGCGGCGGCGCCTGGATGGACGAGGCGATCACGCGGCGAGCGCTGAAAGGCGATGGCATCCAGAAGCCGGTCGCCTATCTCAACTGCAACTTCTCCCGGCCCGTCGGCGGCAAGCCGGCAACGTTCAGTCACGACGACGTGATCACCCTCTTCCACGAAACCGGACACGGCCTGCACCACCTGCTCACCCAAGTAGACGAACTCGGCGTCTCGGGCATTCACGGCGTCGAGTGGGATGCGGTCGAGCTGCCGTCGCAGTTCATGGAGAACTACTGCTGGGAATGGAGCGTGGTGCAGCAAATGACGGCGCACGTTGATACCGGCGAGCCCCTGCCGCGCGAACTGTTCGACAAGATGCTGGCCGCCAAGAACTTCCAGAGCGGCATGCAAACCGTTCGCCAGCTCGAGTTTTCGCTCTTCGACCTTCTGCTGCACAGCGATTTCGACCCAGCCGGCAAGGTCGGTGTGCTCGACTTGCTGGCCCAAGTGCGGCAGGAAGTCGCCGTCATCGTTCCGCCCGAATGGCATCGCTTCCCGAACAGCTTCTCGCATATCTTCGCGGGCGGTTACGGCGCCGGCTACTTCAGCTACAAATGGGCCGAGGTACTTTCCGCCGACTGCTACGCGGCTTTCGAGGAAGCGGGGAACCCGTTCGATCCGTCCATCGGCCAACGTTTCCTGGAGGAAATCATCGCTGCCGGCGGCGCGCGGCCGGCGCTGGAGAATTTCCGCGCCTTCCGCGGTCGCGAGCCACAGGTCGATGCGCTGCTCAGGCACAGTGGTATGATTCCTGCGTAAATAGGAGGGTCAAACATGAACAGACTGCACCTTATTTTTCTCGCGGCCGCACTCACGGCCACTTCGCTCGCCGGCGCGCAAACCACTTATCGCTGGGTAGACCAGGCAAGTGGGCAAACGGTCTATTCTGATCAGCCACCGCCACCGGGAACCCCCGGCGTCGTCGAGGTGGGCAAGGAAGCGAGCGAAAGCGAACCGCAAGTTCCATACGCCACGCGGCAGGCGGCCGAGAAGTATCCGGTCACCCTGTTCACGGCAGCAAGCTGCACGGACACCTGCAGCCAGGCGCGCGACTTGCTCAATCAGCGCGGTGTGCCCTTCACCGAGAAGATGTTGAACACCGAGGAAGAGCACGCCGAGTTTTCCAAACAGATGGGCAGTAAGGACGTCATGGTCCCAAGCCTGATCGTCGGCCAGCAACGCTTCAGGGGGCTGGAATCGGGCGCCTGGAACAATTTGCTGGATCTGGCCGGCTATCCCAAGTCGGCACCCTATGGCGCCAAGCCGTCGGGGGCTTTCGCGCAATGAAACTGGCGTCCTGGAACGTTAATTCACTGAAGGTTCGCCTGCCGCAGCTTCTTGAGTGGCTTGCGGCGAAGCAACCGGACGTCGTGTGCCTCCAGGAAACCAAGCTCGAAGACGCGAACTTCCCGCAAGCCGAAATCGAAGCGACCGGTTACCAGGTCGCGTTCTCAGGGCAGAAGACCTACAACGGCGTCGCTATCCTTTCACGCGGCGATCTGGGTGACGTCGTCTGCAACAACCCGCATTTCCCCGATCCGCAAAAGCGCCTGATCGCCGTCACCGTCAATGGCGTTCGCATCGTCTGCGCCTACGTTCCGAACGGCCAAGCCGTGGGCAGCGACAAGTACGATTACAAGCTGGCTTGGCTCGAAGCGCTTGAGCGATGGCTCGCCGAACAGCTCGCCAGCTACCCTCAGCTCGCGCTGGCGGGTGACTTCAATATCGCGCCGGAAGATCGTGACGTGCACAACCCGGACGCCTGGACCGGCCAGATTCTCTGTTCCGAACCGGAGCGCGCAGCATTTCAACGGCTTCAGGCGCTTGGTCTGCAGGACAGCTTCCGCCTCTTCGAACAGCCGGAAAAGAGCTTCTCGTGGTGGGACTACCGGATGCTCGGTTTCCAGAAGAATCAGGGCCTGCGCATCGACCACATCCTGCTCTCCGCGCCCTTGGCCGCGCGCTGCACGGCGGCCGGAATCGATCGCGAAATGCGCAAGCGGGAACGGCCATCCGACCATGCGCCGGTAAGCGCCCTCCTATCTGACTGATGGACACCGTCCAGGCACTTCTGTCCGCGACGCTGCTCCGGCTATACCCTTCGCTCGACACGCTGAGCGCGGCCGAAATCGAAGCGCTGTGCCGCCCTGAAGCGGTCCTTCACGCACCGGCGGGAGCCGAACTTTTCTCGGAACGACAGCCGTGTTCTGGCTTCCCGCTACTACTGTCCGGCAGCATCAAGGTCGTCAAGAGCGCGCCGTCAGGGCGCGAGCTGCTGCTCTATCGTGTCGTACCCGGCGGCTCGTGCGTGATCAGCTCCAGTTGCCTGCTTGGCCATACGTCCTACACTGCGCGCGGCATCGCCGAAACGCCTTTGCAGATGCTGATGCTTCCGGCGGTTTGCTTCGAGTCGCTCATGGCTACCAGCGCTCGTTTTCGGGACTTCGTCTTTCACTTACTCGCCGACCGCTTGGCTGAACTGATGCAACTCGTCGAGGAAGTCGCGTTTCAACGCCTTGACCAGCGACTGGCGAGGCTGCTGCTCGCGAAAAGCGGTCCGATTCACCTTACTCACCAGGCGCTGGCCGAGGAACTCGGAAGTGTTCGTGAAATCGTCAGCCGCCTGCTGAAGGCATTTTCTGATCAGGGACTGGTCATTCTCGGTCGCGAACAGATATCGGTCAGCGACCGCCCGGGACTGCAGCAACTCGCGGGGATCGTCCGCCAGGTCAAGCGCCTATGAGACGTGGGCCTGTGTAACCTGGGTTACATACACGCCCCTGTCCGTGTCCTATCCTTCTTCTGTCGCTTCATCAATCAAAGGAGAAGAAACATGAATGCAAACGTCGGCGGAATCGACAAAATCCTGCGCGTCATCGTCGGTATCGTACTGATCGGTCTTGCGGCACTCGGCATCGTCGGCGCCTGGGGCTGGATCGGCGTTGTGCCGTTGCTGACCGGACTCTTTGGCCGGTGCCCCCTGTATCCGTTGCTTGGAATCAACACCTGCCCGATGAAGAAAAACAACTGAAGGAATAGTGCGCCGAACGATCCGGCAAGCTCGGATCAGCTCAGGGCGTTGGCAATGCGAACGTAGGTGTCGACGTGCAGGTCCTCGGCACGGCTCGTCGGCGCGATGCCCAAAGCCGCGAAACCGGCTTCGTCGAGAATTCCCTTGAGGTTGTTGCGCAACATTTTGCGCCGCTGTGAGAAAGCCGCTGCGACAACGGCGGCAAATTTGTCTTCGTCGCGGGCTGTCAACTCGGCCGCCGGACGCGGAATCAGGCGAATGACCGCTGAATCGACCTTGGGCGCGGGTTCGAAGCACTCGGGCGGCACGTCCAGCAGCCAGTCCATGTAGAAGCGATACTGAAGCATGACGGAAAGGCGCCCGAAATCCGATGTCCCGGGCTCGGCCACCAGGCGCTCGACGACTTCCTTCTGCAGCATGAAGTGCATGTCGTACACCTGCTCGGCAAAACCGGCCAGGTGAAAGAGCAGCGGCGTCGAGATGTTGTAGGGCAGATTGCCGACGATGTGCAGCTTGCGTCCTGCGTCCCCGGTCAGCGATGCGAAATCGAACGACAGCGCATCGCCTGAATGAATCGTGAGCTGGTCAGGCGTGTATCGCTTTTTCAGTCGCGCAACGATATCGCGGTCGATCTCGACCACGTGCAAATGATCGAGCTTCTTCAGCAAGGGATCGGTCAGCGCCCCCAGACCTGGCCCGATTTCGACGACGCAATCGTCACGCTTCGGCGCGACGGCCGTGACGATGTCGGCGATCACCTGCGGGTCAATCAGGAAGTTCTGCCCGAAACGCTTACGGGCGATGTGTTGACTCATTGGGCGACCTCGCGGATTTCGGCGCAATTCACTGGCGTTGCGCCATGGCAATGGCCTGCTCGACGGCAACGAACAGACTGCCCGGATCGGCCCGCCCGGTACCGGCCAGTTCGAGCGCGGTGCCGTGATCGACCGAGGTACGGATAATCGGCAGCCCCAGCGTGACATTGATGCCGTTGCCGAAACTGGCGTATTTCAGCGCCGTCAGGCCCTGATCGTGATACATGGCCAGCACGCAATCGCCTTGCTCGAGCATTGGCGGGGTAAACATCGTGTCGGCGGGCAGCGGACCGATCAGTCGCATGCCTTCTCCGCGCAAGCGTTCCAACACCGGGGAAATGACCTCGATTTCTTCCATCCCTAGGTAGCCACCTTCCCCTGCATGCGGATTGAGGCCGGCGACGAGGATGCGCGGATTTGCCAGTCCATACTTGCTGCGCATGTCCGCGTGCAGGATGCGCAAGGTTGCTTCAAGTGATTCCTGGGTGATGGCCGCAGCGACGTCCTTCAAGGGAAGGTGCGTCGTCGCCAGCGCCACTCTCAGATTGCTTCCGGCAAGCATCATGACGACCTGCGGCGTGTTCGTCTTCTCCGCCAGGTATTCGGTATGCCCGGTGAAGGGCACACCAGCGTCGTTGATCACGCCTTTATGCACGGGCGCTGTAACCATCGCGGCGAACTCGCCGGATCGGCATCCGGCCAGCGCACGATCCAAGAGCTGGAGTACGTAATTTGCGTTGGCGGGGTCAAGACGCCCCGGAAGCGACGGCGCCGAAAGCGGCTGATGCAGGACGTCGAGCGTGCCCTTTTGTGACACCTGCCCATGAATCCAGTCGCGCAACTTGAGGCCGTCGCCCGAGATACCCACGGCTTTCGCCCGCGCTTCAAGAAGCGTGCGATCGGCAAGGACGACAAGCTGCGCCGGAAAGTCGTGGTCAACGAGACGAAGGCAAAGCTCCGGACCAATCCCGGCAGGCTCGCCCGAGGTGATGGCGATGACCGGCAGATCGGCCTTCAATCAGCGCTCCTCGAGACGAAGCTCGACATAAGCGCGATCGCGCGCCTGCCGCAGCCAGTCCTGGTAGGCCTCATCCATCTTGCGTTCGCGCAACACCTGACGCGCAGCCGCGCGCTGGCGGTCGGCGGAGACATCCTGGACACGCCGCTCCTGCACTTCAATCAGATGGAATCCAAACGGTGACTGAATCGGCGGACTCAGTTCACCCGGTTTGAGGGCATTCATCGCCCGCTCGAAATCCGGCACGGTATCGCCAGGGTAGATCCAGCCGAGGTCGCCGCCTTTCGACGCCGACCCGTCCTGCGAGTAGAGCTTGGCCAACTCGGCAAAATCTTCGCCGTGCTTGATGCGGTCGTACAGTCCCTCAAGCTTGTGCCGCGCTTCCGTCTCAGAAACGACCTCGTTCACCTTGATCAGGATATGCCGAACACGCGTCTGCTCGACGGGCGCCATGACTTTCCCGCCATGCTTGGCAATGAGTTTGACGAGGTGAAAGCCGTTCGGACTGCGCAACAGTGGGCCCACTTCACCGTCCTTGAGCTTGACGACGACCTCCGCGAACAACGCCGGCAAGCGGTCGAGTTGGCGCGCCCCGAGGCTGCCGCCCTTCAAGGCGTCGGGCGCATCCGAATACGAGGCCGCCAACTGCGAGAAGTCTTCACCTCTTTTGATGCGCTCATAGACTTCTTCGGCCCTGGCCTTCAGTTTCTGGATCTGCTCCGGACTCGCGGACTCGGGCGAACGCAGAAGGATGTGGGCCACCTCATACTCTTCGCTGGAACTCGCGCCCGTCGAATCACCGCTCAGGTAATTGTCGATCTCGCCCTCGGAAATGACGATCTTGTCATTGACCTCACGCTCGCGGACGCGCGCGATGGTCATTTCCTCGCGGATATCTTCACGGAACTTGGCAAACGGAATCCCGTCCTTCTGCAAGGCGTCGCGGAAGCTGGCAAGCGACATCTTGTTGTTGGCGGCAATGCGTTGCAGCGCCTGTTCGAGTTGCGAATCGTCGATGCGCATGCCGTTGTCGCGCGCGTGCTGCAGCTGGACCTTGTCCATGATCAGGCGCTCAAGCATCTGCCGCTCGAGCTCATCGCGGGGCGGAAGCGGTGTGCCCTGTTTCTGCAGTTGCGTCACCGCGAAGTCGAGTCGCATCCGTAACTCGTGGAGCGTGATCACTTCGTCATTGACGACGGCAACGATCCGGTCCGCCGGCAGCGGCTCGTTCGCCGACGGGTTCTGCGCCTCGGCATTGAGCGCGCCAAACAGACAAAGAAGTAGAAGCGCTTTACGAATCAAAGACGTCATGTACGATTCCTGTTATTCATCAAGGACAGAGCTGTCCGCGGCCTGGTTGATCGGGCTGTAGCCCTGAATGTTGCGCTTGAGCAGATTCAGCGGGTTCGAACCGATGCGGGAGAAATCATTGAGTTCGAGCTGAATGAAGAATGATGTCGAGGCATCGGCCTCGGTCAGGGCGGCACGCCGAACAACGCCGCGCAGAACCCAGCATCCACCGTTGTATTCGAGGCCGGCGATCGATTCGATGATGCGCCCACCCTGATCGTTCTCGTCGTCCTGCAATGAGTAGTTGAGGCGTCCAACGGCGTGCCAGCGGCCGGAAATCGGCCACTGCCCGGAAACGTCGATCTGGTCGATCGGCGAGTTCGCATCGATGCTGTAGCGATACGCCGCGTTCAAGACCTTGCCCGGCTCGGGTTGGTAACGAGCCCCCATCGAATAGCGCTTGATTTCGCGATCGGACACGTTGTATTGCCATGCCAGATCGGCGTACACCCTGGGCAGAACCTGGCCGCTGAACGCTGCCAGTACATCCGATTTCTCCCAAAGGTTGTCTTCCGATTCATCCACGGTCGAATTGAGGCCGACCCGGCTCTGCTTGAAGTAGAAACGCTGCCCGAGCATGGCGCGCATGACTTCCGCTCCAGTGTTGGGCTCGATGAGGCGAGTCGTCGCCGCGGCCGTCAGCTGATTGGCGTCGCTGATGCGATCCCAGCCCGCGAACTGATTCTCGGAGAAAATCTGTGCGAAGTTGAAATCGGCGACGCTCGTATCAAACAGCGGGATATCGCTCTGATCCTCGTACGGGATATTCAGGTAGTAAAGCCGCGGCTCGAGCGTCTGGGTGTAGTCGCGCCCGAACCAGTTGCTCGGCCGCTCGAACGTCATGCCGGAATCGATGCTGAAGATCGGCAAAGTGACCGAGATCGAATCGGGCGTTGAGCCTTGCTGGCCGGAGATCGAGTACTTCCGGTAATTCACGCCAATCTTCGGCGTCACGTACCAGCCTGGCGTCACATAGGGCAATGACAACTGCGGGTAGAGCACCATCCGGTTGGCGCTGATCCCGTCAATGAAGGTCGAGCCAAGGTACTGGTCTTCCCGGGTGAAATGTGTGTACTGCCCGTAGAGGGCGACATCGCTGCCATACAGATCAGGCTTGCGGGCATTCAATGTCAGTTGGGGCAGGAGCTTGTAGGGCTCCTCGACCGGGTTGTCCACATCCGGCTGCAGTGTCTGGTACTGCTGAACCGTCGCAGTGGCGGACCACCATCCGCCACCACCGTAACTGACCTGTCCTTGTTGAAGAAGCTGCGCCTGGGACGTCTGGGCAATCTGGCTCGACAAATCGGTGTAGTAATCGTCGTCGGAGACCTTGTTGTAGTTGATAGCCCCCGAGAAACCATTTGCGAAGGTCTGATTGTGAACCATCGAGAAACCATAACGCTGATCACCATCGCGCAACCGGTCGTCCGGCAGGATTTCGGCGTTGACCTCCCCGCTATACAGTCCGCCGAAAGCCGTATTCAGGTAACGGAATTCGTTGTTCAGCTGCACACCGCGCCGGCTCATCACGCGCGGCGTGATGGTGGCATCCATGTTCGGCGCGATGTTCCAGTAATAAGGCAGGTCGAACTCGACGCCGTTGTCGCTGCTGGTGCCGAGCGATGGCGCGAGGAAACCCGACTTGCGCGCGTTGTTCAGTGAAAACGAAAGCCACGGCGTGTAGAAAATCGGCACATCCTTGAAATACACCGTTCCGTTCGTTCCCTCGCCAACCTCCCGATCGTAATCGAGCTTCATCGACTCGGTTTTGGCGTACCAGTCATCATTGCCTGGCGAGCAAGTCGTATACGTGCTGTTCGTCAGGCGAATCTGGTTTTCGCCTTCAAAATCGATGCGATCCGCCTGACCGCGGCCTTCGGTCATCGTGCGCTTACTGTCCTCTGCGCTGCTGGAGAGCAACTGCCCAGGGGACGCGAATCCTGAGTCCCAATCGCCGAGGCCCTGCGGACCATCGAAAGCTCCGGCGCCAAGCAGCGTTCCTGATACCGGACTCGCGCTTTTCGGCTGGCGCTTGATCAGATACGAAGGCTGCTCGAAGAAACCAACCTGATCCTCGAGTTTCAGCCGCATTTTGGGGCCGCTGACGCGATCTTCGCCCTGTTCGAGGACGACATTGCCTTCACCGGCGACCTCATCGTCGATCGGCCAATAGGTCAGGCGATCGGCATTGAGGACCGTGCCAATCTTGCGCAACTCGGCCTCGCCTTCGGCGACAAACTCGCGGTCAACTTCACCGCCCATGCGATGGGCGCTAAGAAATACGGGCCTCGGCACATCGCTGTCTTTGGGGGGCGGCACCATTTCCGTCGATGCGCGCAAGGCAAGCGCAGGGGTCAGATCCGGAGCAAGTCTTTCATCCTGCGCATCAACCGTCGCGATCGGCGAGAAGGTCGTCCGCGACGGAGAAGCGGACACTTCTTCACTCGAAGCACCGGCCGCCTGGGCGGCAACTTGCTGCGTTTCGGCAAGCGGACGCTGAACGACCGCGGGAGGCTGTCCGAGCAGAGCCGGATCGACGCGCAAAGGCTCCAGCGCCGAGACTTGAGTGCGCGGCGCCGCCGGAATAACCGGGGTCTTCGCCTCGTTTTCAGTGGCGAGCGCGACGGGTCGTGCTGGCTGTTTCACCGGTTGCGAATTCGGCTGCACATCCGGCTGGCGATCGCTCAATTCTTCACGGACCGGACGTGGCGGCGTGACTGCGACGGGCGCTTCAACCGCCTGTTGCACAGGCACCGGGGTCGGCGCAACGACTGCCTCCTGAGGCGTCGATTCCGCTGCTTCGCCCGGCGCTGCAACAGCACGAGCGGGAAGCCGGTCGGGCGCCGCTTGAACGCTGCGCCTTGCGTTGGAGCGCACGTCTTTCTTCCGTTTTTCCGACTGAATCACTTCGGGCTCGGGCTCAGTCGCTGGCTCTCCGGTTTTGTCGGCTGGCGCGCTCTCAACATTCGAAATGTCGACCGGCGTCACCTCGACGGCCACCGGGATTGGCTCGGCGGGCGCCGGCGCTTCCACCGGCTTGACCGGCGGCAAGCCGAGCAGGGCCGGGTCAACGCGCAATGGTGTGGACGCCTGCGCTTGCGCCTCGGCGGCAAAGCCGCCCGCAACGATGCTGGCCAGACCACAACAAATAAGCAGCGCGAGTGGTTTGCGCCGTACAGGAGGATTCATCCGGAAATTTCAGTAAATAATTGATGCCGAACCAGCCCGCCGCCGCAGCGCGGAAGCCCTTGGAGCCAGTGGTAAAATCGTCGCATTTTAGCACCTAAGCTCAAGGAGAAGCGGCATGCCGCGTACCGTCCTGCTGCGCGACTGGCTTGACCGCCATTTCTCGCGTTCGCATTCCGAAGAAGAACTGAAGCAAGGATTTTCGCTGGAACCGGCGTCGGCTGACGCCAGCTTTCGGCGCTATTTCCGCGTCACCCTGCCCGACGGCAATACGCGCATCGTCATGGACGCGCCACCTGAACTCGAGGATTGCCGCCCGTTCCTGAAGGTCGCGGCGCTGTTTAGCGACGCCGGCGTCCATGTTCCTGAGGTATTTGATGAAGATCTGACCCAAGGCTTCCTGCTGCTCTCCGACCTCGGCAACACGACTTACCTCAGCGTGTTGAACGGCGAGACGGCACCCAAACTCTACCGCGATGCCAACGCCGCGCTGGTCGACATCCAGCGCGCCAGCCGGCCCGATGTACTGCCCGAGTACGACCGGGCGCTGCTCACGCGCGAACTCAACCTCTTCCCGGACTGGTACCTTGCCCGCCATCTCGGCATTACCCTGGACGAAACGCAGGAGGCCATCCTGCGCACCGTCTTCGAGAAGATCCTCACGAACAACCTGGCGCAACCGAAGGTCTTTGTCCATCGCGACTACCACTCGCGCAACCTGATGGTTGTGGACGGCGGCTACCCGGCCAACCCGGGCGTGATCGACTTCCAGGACGCCGTCTATGGCCCGATCACCTACGACCTCGTCTCGCTCTACCGCGACGCGTACATCACCTGGGACGAAAAGGACGAGCTCGATTTCGTCATCCGCTACTGGGAAATGGCGCGCAAGGCCGGCTTGCCGGTGCATGCCGACTTCCACGACTTCTACCGCGACTACGAATGGATGGGCGCGCA
>JAGNOM010000232.1 GCA_017990155.1 Propionivibrio sp.
GACCGACCGATCCGTTTTCAGGCCGGGCAGTACATCAACCTGGAGGTGGCCGCGCTCGGCGGCCAGTCGAGAGCCTTTTCGCTGGCCAATCCACCGGGCGAGGCGGATGTCGTCGAGCTGAACGTGCGCATCGTCCCGGGCGGGCAGGTAACGACCTGGCTGCACGAGAGCCTGAAGGTGGGCGATGAACTGAAATTGTCCGGCCCGTACGGCCGCTTCTTCGTCAAGAAATCGGCCAACGTGCCGCTCATCTTCATGGCCGGCGGCTCGGGACTTTCCAGCCCGAAGTCGATGATCGTAGAACTGCTCAGCGAAGGCTGTGAGTTGCCGATGACGCTCGTCTACGGCCAGCGCAGCCGAGCCGAGCTGTACTACGACGATGAATTTCGCGAACTGGCTGCAAAACACGCGAACTTCACCTACGTTCCCGCACTCTCAAGTGAACCCGACGGTTCGGACTGGTCCGGCGCACGTGGATTCGTGCATGAAGCGGCGAAGGCGCATTTTGCCAACGACTTTCGTGGCCACAAGGCTTACCTGTGCGGTCCGCCGGCGATGATCGAAGCCTGCATCTCAACCTTGATGCAGGGGCGGCTTTTTGAACGCGACATCTATACGGAGAAGTTCTTCTCGGCAGCGGACGCATCACAACAACTCAAAAGTCCGTTGTTCAAAAACATATAAACAGGGCGGGGGCGCCATGATCTACTACAACGTCGTGATCGATGAAACCGGCGAGAGCTTCCGCTGCTCGCCACAGGAATCCCTGCTTGTCGGGATGGAACGTCTGGGCAAGCGGGGGATTCCGGTGGGCTGTCGCGGCGGCGGCTGTGGCGTGTGCAAGGTCGAAATCGTCGAGGGAACGTACCAGAAGCGGGTGATGAGCCGCGAGTACGTCAGCGCCGAGGACGAGGCCGCCGACCGTGTGCTGGCGTGCCGCGTCAGGCCAACGAGCGACCTGCGCATCCATGTGCTCGGCAAGATGAGCAAGAACGTCTGCCGTGTCAGTGTTCCGCTGGCAGCAACGCAGGCGGTGGCGTCACTGCACGCAGTTTGATTTCCGCCGGAGCCCGGAGTGCCGGTCCGGGCCCGCGTTGACGCTCGCCGTCAGTGCGGCCAAACTCGGGCCTCTTCCCCAAAGAGGCTCCGTGCATGGCTGACGCCTGGCTCCTGAAAAATCTGCTCGGTACGCTCCTGCTGCCACCGACCAACGCCTTGTTGCTTCTTGCGTTGGCCGGCGTTTTCCGAAAACGTCGCTGGTCGTTCGGACTGGCAGTGGTCGCCGGAGTCCTGATGCTGCTGCAGTGTTTACCGCCCGTTTCCGGCGCGCTCATGGCGACGCTGGAAGATCGTGCCGGCCCCGTCCTCAGCGATCCGGCGGATGCACAAGCTATCGTCATTCTAGGTAGTGGCCTCAGCATCGCAGCCGAGGAGTATGGCGGCGATACCGCCAACGAGCGCAGTCTCGTTCGTCTGCGCTACGGCGCGACGCTGGCCCGGCGCTATCAGCTACCCGTTCTGGTGAGCGGCGGTCTGCCGCGCACGGCACAACGCACGGAGGCCGATGTCATCGGCGATATCGTTGAGCAGGAGTTCGGCGTCGCTGTGCGCTGGCGCGAAACGCAATCCAGAGACACCATCGACAACGCGAGAATGTCGGCACCACTGCTCCAAGCCGGCGGAATCCGCCGCATCATCCTCGTCACGCAAGCCTTCCACATGCCCCGCGCCCGGCGGATGTTCGAATCGGCCGGTCTGGAAGTGCTGCCGGCCCCGACTGATTTCAAAAGCCACAGCGAGAACACCCTGACGCTGCTCGATTGGTTGCCGCAAGCCAAGGCGCTGCACAACTCCTATTACGCGCTGCACGAATGGCTTGGGATCACATGGTTCGAGATCACGCGACGCCTTCGTCCCGCTGTTTGATTCGCATCAAACCAATGCTGCTATAGCCGAGTAAAATACTCGGTCATTGGTTCGGTGAATCTCACGCAAGGCGCAGAAAGTGGCAAAACCCTTCCCGCTCAATCCCAAACACCCGGAACGCATCTGCTGGGGATGCGACAAGTATTGCCCGAAGGACTCGCTCGGCTGCGGAAACGGCTCGGGCCGAACCCAGCACCCCGCCGAGCTGCTGGGCGAGGACTGGTATGAGTACGGCGACTGGGGGATTGTGCCGGAGAAGGATGCGAGCAAAACGCGGTGACGTCGGTGGGGTTGGTGCAAGGCGCTTCGGTTATTGCACCCCAGATGTCGGTGGCAAACGGTCGTACAAGGGTGCAATAAGCAACGCGGCTCTGCATTCCCTTTGGTCACATTGCACCAACCCAAATAGCCACGTCAGCCGTTTAGTTCGCAACCTCAAGCGCTGTACTCAGTTTCTCCCACGCGCGGCCGGGCAAGCACGAGCGTGCCATGGCGAGCGCACCTTCAAGTGCGGGTGCCGGGGCGGTCATGCGCATGCCTATGTACATCTCGAGACGTTCATCGACCGACACGGCCGAAACGATCCAGGGCATCAGTACAGCCATCTTTTCGGGAGGAATTGAGGCGAGAATCGCCTCGTGCATCGCCAGCAGTTCGTCGTCGGAATACGCGGACCAAAGCAGATGCTGGTTCTGTGTTTCCTCGCGCAGCATGTGCTCAAGATTCTCGGCAACAAAACTGGATAGCTCGCGATACAGGAACAAGGCGAATGCCCCGCGCTCCTTGCCGGAGAGTGCAAGTAGCGTCCGCGCGTAGTGCCGGAGTTGTTCGATGGCGATCTCATGTGCCGCGTGTTCGGCGGCGACGCCAGCCAGCGCACCCGGATAACGCGCCTCGATCGCCGGATGCACCATGGTGTTTTCAGTCTCCACATGGCCGTGCAGGACATCCAGAAGTTGCTGCACATCCGCCATGACTTCGCGGCAGTGCTGATCGTCGTTTGCGTCCAGTTGTCCGACAGAGGTCAGCACCGCCGACATGTATTTGCGCAGCGCTTTGTGAATGGCGGTGTAAAGGTGCATGCGGCCGATGCCGGTCGTCTCGACGATTTTCTGCATTCCGATCGTATCGATTTTCATGATGGGGTTCCTTTGACTAAGTGACTGCGGTGCAAATTGACCGTAGCCCTAGTCTAGGAATCGCGACCAAGCGCCGTTGCTAATAATCCGCTAAGAACTTCCTAAAAGAATACTAAGCGCCGCATTTCGGGCGGGGTGATCGGTGAAAAGGCACTGAACCGCCGTTGCGTGCGGCAGCTGCGACCCGAAAACGAAGATCGCCGGCAGTTTCGCCGCACTTATGCGGATATTTCGTGTCAGACGACGCGGTTGGTCAGTCTTGACCGTGGTTGCGACAGTTTGATTACCCATTCCATCTCATCATGCTCGATAGCGACAATTGCGCATTTATCCAGACCGGCGTCAGCATCAGTCTGGCAGCTTGCAGACCGGATCGCCTGCCAGGCATGAGTCGAGGCATGGGCTGCAAAGTGCTCGATGGCGGAAAGAAGGTGGGCGTATTCGTCAAGAGGTCTCAGTCAAAGGATTTGCTTGAGAGTATCCGCAGCAACGGCAAGGTCGCCAACGTTTTCAGCCTGCCGAGCACCAATCGCACCTTGCAGTTGAAAGGCGACGATGCTCGTGTGCTGCCGTTCGATCCGGACGACCTGCCGCTTGTTGATGCGCACGTTTCCGATTTCCTGCTGGAGGTCATTCCTCTCGATCTTCCGGAGGACGTTGTGCGCACGCTGTTCTCCTACACCGTTGATGACCTTGTGACCGTCATCTACTCGCCCTGCGCGGCCTTCTCGCAGACGCCTGGCCCGAAAGCCGGTGCGCCACTGAAAGGCAGCGCATGAGCGTCCGGATCGAAACCATCCGCGAGTGCCTGGAGGGCATTATTCCGGGACACATTGCCACCTGCGATGCGGAGGGAATGCCGAACCTGGCCTACCTTTCACAGGTGCAGTTTATCGATAACGACCATGTCGCATTGTCGTACCAGTTCTTCAACCGCACGCGTCAGAACATTCTTGCCGGCTCGCAGATCTGCCTCCTGCTGACGAGTCATCTGACCGGCGCGCAGTACCGGCTGGCCTTGCGTTACCTGCGTACCGAAACGGCCGGGCCGCTCTTTGAGCAGATGAAGGCCAAGCTGGCCGGGATTGCTTCCCATTCAGGGATGAGCGGGATTTTCCGGTTACTTGGTTCGGATATCTATCAGGTGCTCGGCATTGAACCGGTGCCGGGCCCGTCCATAGCGCCGCCACCGCCGCCGATCAATCTCCTGACCGCACTGCGTCGGGCCACGCAGCGCCTGGCTGGCTGCGGCAATCTGGCCTGCCTGCTGGAAGCGTCGCTGGATTCGCTCAATGACGAATTCGGCATCAGCCAAGTCATGTTGCTCATGCACGATGAATGCCGTGGGCGACTGTATACCCTTGCCAGCCGGGGTTATCCGGAATCGGGCATCGGTTCCGAGATCCTGGTGGGAGAAGGGGTGATTGGAATCTGCGCCCGCGAACGCACGCCCATCCGCATTGGATTCATGACTGGCGAATATGGCTACGGCCGCACGGTCCGTGACAGCCTCGCTGCCAACGGACACGCGGACGATCTGGAAACGGCCATTCCCCTGCCGGGCCTGCCGGATGCGAGCAGCCAGCTGGCGGTGCCGATTACCGCTTTCGACCACTTGATCGGTGTCCTTTACGTCGAAAGCGTCGCGGACCTGCATTTCGGCTACGACGATGAGGATGCTTTGGTCGCCTTCTCCGCCCAGCTGGGCCTTGCCATCCACTATCACCAGCACTCCGAAGAGCAGGACGAGGATGACGCCAGCGCGGAGCCCCCGGCCCCAGCGGTCGTTGGGCAGCCGCTTTCGGTGCAGCATTTCGCTGCCACCGACAGCATCTTTCTCGACGACGACTATCTGATCAAGGGCGTGGCCGGAGCGATTCTGTGGGCGTTGCTGACGGATTTTGTCGAGAGGAAACGCACCAGCTTCACGAACAAGGGCCTGCGGGTGGATTCCCGCATTCGCCTTCCTGGCGTCAGCGACAACCTCGAAGCACGGCTGGTGCTGCTGCAACGGCGACTGGACGAACGGGCGACGGG
>JAGNOM010000233.1 GCA_017990155.1 Propionivibrio sp.
CTGCAGTGGGTGATCGAGGAGAACTTCATCGCCGGCCGTCCGGCCTGGGAGAAGGTCGGCGTCGAGATGGTGAAATCCGTTGCGGCGTACGAGGAAGCGAAGATCCGCCTGCTCAACGCGACGCACAGCTGCATCGCCTGGGCCGGCACCTTGGTCGGCTATCTCTACATCCACGAGGGCACGCACGATCCGGTGATTCGCAAGTTCGCCTACGACTACGTGACCGACGACGTGATCCCGGTGCTCTCGCCGTGCCCGCTCAATCTGGAGAGCTACCGCGACGTGGTGCTCGACCGCTTCGGCAATCCGGCGATCCGCGATACGAACCAGCGCGTGGCGATGGACGGTTTCTCGAAGATCCCGGGCTTCATCGCGCCGACCTTCCGCGAGCGGCTGGCGCGCAAGGAGTCGATCGACAGCGTGGCGATGCTGCCGGCCCTGTTCCTGGCTTATCTCGAGCGCTGGCATAAAGGCCAGATCGCTTATGAGTACCAGGATCAGGCGATGGACCCGGCCGTGGCGCATGCGATGTGCGAGGCGGCCGATCCGGTGGCGGCCTTCTGCGCGGATAGCGTGCTCTGGGGTGAACTGGCCAATGATCCGCGGCTCGTGGCGGCGATTCGCACGGCCTACCAACGCGTCGGGGAGTTTGTAAAGGCGCACTGATTACGCATGCGGAACCCGGCGGAACTTAACCTGCCGCCGGGTTCGCTTGCGAAGTGTCCTGCACGACCGCATAAACACGCACAGTGGATGGCGGGAACGTAATTATTTGAGGTTTTCTCGCCGAGCCTTGTCATGGGACATTCAACGAATAGCACGCCAAGCCGGCTGCGCCAGCCCGAACTCGAGGCCGAGTTCAACCGGAGTCCATTGCTTGGTTACGAACCGACGGCCGAGGTCGGTTTCATTCGCTGTCTCGAACACGGCTATCCGACCCCGTTGGCACGCTGGCACTGCCACGAGGAATACGAGTTCCACATCATCACCGCCACCTCCGGCAAGACCTTCGTCGGAAACTGGATCGGGCCGTTCGAGCCGGGGCATGTCGTCCTGTGCGGACCGCGTCTGCCACACAACTGGATCTCTCTGGATGTTCCTCCGGAAGGTGTCGAGAAACGCGACCTGGTGATCCAATTTCGGCATGCGCCGATCGAGAAGGCGTGCCAGTCGATCCCCGAGTTGATGGAAGTCATGCCATTACTGGAACGAGCGCGGCACGGCATCGAGTTCTTCGGGTTTTCGCATCTCGGGCAGGAGCACTGGAAGATCATCAAGGCCGCCAAGGGGATGCGCCGGCTGGCGGCCTTTCTCGCCTTCATGACCGACTTGACGCGCTGGTCGGACTATCGGCTGCTGTCGAGTGCGCAGATGCAGGGTATGGACAACGACGACGAACTCGATCAGATCAACGCCATCGTCAATCGCATCACCGAGAACGTGGCGCAGCCGATCACGGCGGCAGATGTCGCGGCGGAACTGGGGATGAGCGAGAGTCGTTTTTCAAGGTTCTTCCGGCGCGCGACGGGCAACACGTTTACCGATTTCGTCAATCACGTGCGCATCAACCAGGCGTGCCAGCTGTTGATGAACTCGGATCAGTACATCACGAACATCTGCTACGCGGTCGGCTTCAACAACGTCGCCAACTTCAATCGCCGCTTCCTCGAAATCAAGGGAACGACACCTTCGGAATTCCGCAAGCAGGCGGAAAGCCGCTTCGGCGGTTCGTCATCCTGATCCGGAAGCGAGCTATATAAACGCCGTCCGGCCATTGGCCAGGACGGCGTTGTTCTTTCAGTTGAAGCGCAACAGCAGTTTGCCGTCGTCCTGAACCTCGAGCAGTTCGATCCGCTCGAAGTCGTACACCCAATCTTCAGGCTCGAGGCGTTCAGCCGGGCTGGTCGTGGCGAGGGCGACGATGCGGCAGCCGGCCGCGCGTCCGGCGGCGAGTCCCGCTGCGGCGTCCTCGAAAACCAGCGCATCGCAAGCCGAAACGTCGAGCCGCTCCAGCGCCTTGAGGAAACAATCCGGATGGGGTTTCCCCTGGATGACGTCATTCGAGGTGACGACGATTTCGGGCATCGGCAGGCCAGCGGCGCCCATGCGCGCACGCGCGAGCTCCGGGCGCGCCGAAGTGACCAGCGCCCAGTTCTCCGGCGGCAACGAGGCGAGCAGACGTGCGGCCCCAGAGATCGGCACGATGCCATCGGTTTCGACGACTTCCTCTTCGTCGATGCGCGCGACTTCTGCGACGAGATCGAGCCCGAGACTGGGGGGCGCGATCGCGCTCATGATGTCGACGGCTCGCCGGCCGTGCATTGAATGGGCGAAGTCGGCAAAGCACATGCCGTGTTCGGCCGCCCAGCGGCCCCAGATGCGTTCGACGGCGGCGGTGGAGTCGACGAGCGTGCCGTCCATGTCGAACAGGAGTGCCCGTGTGGAGATCAGAGTTCCGGGGGCGATCTGCATTGTGTCCTCTACTTTCGTTGGTTCAGGTGGCGGTGGGGGCGCCACGGGGAAATCCGGTATTTTGCCGTTGCTCGCCGCAAATCCAAAATCGGCGGCGGAAATCGGGCGTGCAAAAAGAAAAAAGTCCGCCGCTCCCGGGGAGTGGCGGACTCAAGCTGCGTGGGTAATCGGGTTAGTTACTGGCGGCTGTTGAAGCGGCCTTTGAGGCTTTCGAGCATCACCGCCATGATGATGATCGCGCCCTTGACCACCTGCTGGTGGTAGCCGGGAATGTTCATCAGGTTCATCACGTTCGAGATGATCGACAGGATCAGCACGCCGATCAGCGTGTTCAACACCGTGCCGCGGCCACCGGCGAGGCTGGCGCCGCCGACGACGACGGCAGCGATGGCGTCGAGTTCGAAGCCGATGGCCAGGATCGGCGAGCCGACGCCGGTGCGCGTCGAAGCGACGACGCCGGCGATACCACAGGCCAGGCCGCACAGCGCATAGACGCCGAACTTGTAGTAGGCGACGCGAATGCCGGCGAAGCGGGTCGCCGTTTCATTGGAGCCGATCGAGATCGTCAGGCGGCCGAACACGGTCTTGCGGTAGAGGAAGAGCGTGATCAGGAAGCAGGCGACCAAGAGGTAGAAGGTCGTCGGGATGCCGAACCAGTTGGCGACGCCGAAATCGTTGAACGCCGTGTCGTCGATAAAGATCGGCTGGCCCTTGGAGACGATCAGCGCGACGCCGCGCGCGACGGTCATCGTGGCCAGGGTTGCGATGAAGGGTGCGATCTGGAAAACGGCGACCAGCGTGCCCGAAAAGGCACCGAGCAGCGTGCCAGCGATGACGCCGGCGAGAACGCCAAGAATCAGGCCATTTTCCGGAATGACCAGCGCGACGATGACCGAAACGAGCGCCATCAGCGAGCCAACCGAGAGGTCGATGCCGCCAGTCAGGATGACGAACAAGAGGCCGAGCGAAACGATGCCGAGCGGGACGCTTTGGCGGAGGATGTTGGTGATGTTGTCGACGGTCAGGAAGCGGTCGGTCAGGAACAGCGAGACGACGAGCATCGCGACGAAGACGACGAGAGCGGACTGGTTGAGCAGGGCGCGCAGCACGCCAACGGCTGCGGACGAGCCCGAAGTGGCCGAAGTGGCAGTTGTGGAAGTCATGGGTATCGAACTCACGGTTAATGAAGCTTTTTCTCGGTGACGCGGCGGGGAATGGCGTAGGACATGATCTTCTGTTCGGTCATGTCGCTGCCGGTGACCTCGCCGGTGATGCGGCCTTCAGCGATGACGTAGGCGCGATGGCAGAGGCCGATCAGTTCCACCAACTCGGACGAGATGACGAGGATGGCGCGGCCTTCCTGCGCCAGCTTGTGGATGATCGAGTAGATCTCGGCCTTGGCGCCGACGTCGACGCCGCGCGTCGGCTCGTCGAAGATCAACACATCGCAGTCGGCGTTGATCCACTTGGCGAGCACGACCTTCTGCTGGTTGCCGCCGGAGAGGCTGGAGACCGGATTGGTCAGCTTGCCGAGCTTGATGCGCAGCGCCTCGCGCAGTTTCTGCGCCAGCGTCTTTTCCTTGCCCTGCTGCAGGATGCCGAACTTCGATACGCCGCTGAGCTTGGACATGGTCATGTTGACCTCGATCGGCATCGAAAGCACCGCGCCTTGCTGCTTGCGGTCTTCCGGCACCAGGCCGACGCCCTGGCGCACGGCGTCCGCCGGGTGCGCCACGTGCAGCGGCTTGCCGGCCTTGAGGATTTCACCCGACGCGTGGCGTGCGATGCCGAACACGCATTCTGCGATCTCGGTGCGGCCGGAACCGACGAGCCCGGCAAGACCGACGACTTCGCCCTTGCGTACTTCAATATTGATGTCTTCGAGCAGGCCCGGCCGGTTCAGATGCTTGATCTGGAAATGGATGTCGTTCTGCGGCGGCAGTTTCGGCGGGAACAGCGAAGTCATTTCGCGGCCGACCATCATGGTGATGATGTCGTGCTCGACGCAATTCTTCGGATTCAGGTGGCCGACCGTCTCGCCATCCTTGACGACGGTGATGTCGTCGGCGATGCGGAAGAGTTCCTGCAGGCGGTGTGAGATGTAGAGGATAGTGACGCCGCGGGCCTTGAGGCGCGCGAGGTTCTCGAATAGCACGTCGACTTCCGGGTCGGCGAGCACGGCGGTCGGCTCGTCGAGGATGAGGACGCGCACGTCGCGTGCCAGCGATTTGGTGATTTCGACCATCTGCTGGTAAGCGACGCTGAGGTCGCCGGTGCGCGCGCGCGGGTCGATGTCGTAGCCGAACGCCTTCAGGAGCTCGCCGGCTTTCTTGTTCAGTGCCTTCCAGTCAACGATCGAACGACCCTGACCGAGGTCTTCCAGGAAAATGTTCTCGGCCACCGTCAGGTCCGGCGCCAGCGCCAGCTCCTGGTGCACGATGCCGATGCCGCATTCCTGGCTCTGCTGCGGCGTAGTGAAGTGCTTCTCTTCACCGAAAATCTTCATGCGTCCGGAATCCTTGATGTAGATACCGGAAAGAATCTTCATCAACGTCGATTTGCCGGCGCCGTTTTCGCCAACAATCGCGTGAATCGTTCCCGCTTCAGCGGAGAAATTGA
>JAGNOM010000234.1 GCA_017990155.1 Propionivibrio sp.
TCACGGCGGCGATGCCGGTCGCCATGTTGGTGATGCAGGAGATCCCCAGCACTTCGAGGCCGAGGTAGCGCGCGGCGATGACTTCGGGCACCGTCGACATGCCGACAGCGTCGGCGCCAATGCGCTCGAGATAGCGAATCTCGGCCGCCGTTTCGTAGCATGGCCCGGAGAGTCCCGCATAGACGCCACGGCGGAAGCTCATGCCGAGGCCGCCGGCCGCCGAATCGGCAATGCCGACCAGGCGCGGACTGTAGGCTTCGGTCATGTCCGGGAAGCGCGGCCCGAGACGCTCATCGTTCAGGCCGACCAGCGGATTCGTAGCGAACAGGTTGATGTGATCGGTGATCAGCATCAGGTCACCCGGCGTGAAATCGCGACTTATGCCGCCCGCCGAGTTGCTGACGATCAGCGTGCGCACGCCGAAATGCTTCATGAACGCGGTCGGATACGCCACCGTGCGCATGTCGTGGCCTTCGTAATAGTGAAAGCGCCCCTGCATGGCGACGACAACGACGCCGCCAATCCGCCCGATGACCATGCGCCCGGCGTGCCCCGCCACCGTTGGCGCGGGGAAATGCGGCAAGTCCAGGTAGTCGATCGCCACCTGATCATCCATGCGTTCGACCAACTGCCCCAGACCCGAGCCCAGAATCACGCCGGCGGTCGGCTGCAAGTCGGTCCGTTGCCGGACAAAGGCGACGGTCTCTTCGAGTTTTTCAAACATCCCGATCATTGTTGCCCCCCATTTATGCTGTCCCTCTTTTGTAGCAGCGATCAGCGACGATTCAAAGAAAAATCAAAGCGCCTTGACGAAGTACTCGCCTTGCCGCGCGAAGCCCATCCGCATCAGATAGGCGTCGTGACCGCTGCCGGTCGCCTGCGCCTTCAACGCCGAGTAGCCTTGCCTGCGGAAGAAGTCGTTCTTTTCATACAGGAATGAACCCATCTTTAAGTCCCGGTATTGCGGCCCGACATAGTCGAGTTCGATCAGGAAACTGCCGCCCTCCTGACTGCGCCCGAAGAGCAGGCCGATCGGCGCCGAATTCCTGACCAGAAAGAACACGCTGCGTCCGTCGAGATTCCGGTAATCAAGGCGCGGGAAGAAGCGCTCAATCTCCTCGCGATGGAATTCCAGAAAATGGCTCAGGAACTCGTCGCCGCCCGACCAGCGCATGATCCGGAAGTCGTCCTTCGCGCGATACATGCGCACAAGGTAGACGACATTGATGACGACGATGAAGAGATTGAGGAAGCCGACCGGCAAGGCGCCGATGATGAAGCCGTAGCTCGAGAACATGGCGGCACCGGTGAGATTCAACCAGCGCAGCTTGACGATCGAACTCATCATCAAGGAGATGGCAACGACGACCGAAGCGGCATAACCAAACCATTCGATCCAGGCAATTCCAAGAAACATGGCTCAGCTCTCCGCTTTCAGCGCGCGCGTGCTGTCGCGCGTTTGCAGGGTGTACGGCATGACGACTTCCGCGATGCCCGGCTGCGATCCTTCGATGCCGTCGATCAGCAGTTGCGCAGCGCGCATTCCGGTCAGCCGGTAGTCGAAGCTCATCGTCGTGATCGACGGATAGCAGTACGAGAGAAGCGCCGGATCGTCTACACAGGCGACTGAAACGTCATCTGGCACACGGTAGCCGTTACGTTGCAGCCAGCCGGCGACGGCAACGGCGAGCCGGTCGGTGACGGTGAAGATCGCGGTCGGCGGCTCGTTGAGGTCGCTCATCAGACTCTTGGCGCCGAGTTCGCCGGAAACATACTCAAACGTACCCACGACGAGCAGCGCCGGATCGAACTCGATACCGTTCTCGGCCAGCGCTGCCAGATAGCCACGTTTCCTTTCGATCCCGACGTTCACGTCATGGTCGGCAACGGCCAGGCAGCCGATGCGGCGATGCCCGAGCGCGACGAGGTGGCTGACCATCGCTTTCGCGGCGTTGTAGCTGTCCAGATAAACCGACGAACACCCGAGATAACCACCCGACTGCCCGACGACAACCACGGGTGCGCGCAGCTTGGCGATGGCGGGCAGATAGCCAAGATTCTCGCCGGTGCCGAAAAACAGCACGCCATCGACGCGCTTTTCGTAGAAGAGATCGATGTAACGCAGTTCTTCATCGAACTCGTCGCGCGTATTCGCCAGCATCACGCCATACCCGCGCTCGTTCAGCACATGCACGATGCCGTCGAACATCGCGGCGAAGGTCCCGAGATCGATACGCGGCAGCATGACGCCGATGGTGTTCGTCTTGTTGCGCAGCAGTTCCTTGGCCAGCGAATTGGGACGATAGCCCGTCTCGGCGACGATTTTCTCGACCGCCTGCCGGATCTCGGGATTGACGTAGGCCGAGCGATTGATGACGCGCGACACCGTCGAAATGGAGACCCCCGCCATTCGCGCCACATCCTTGATATTCAATCCGCCCCCCGGAACAAAATCATGGTATCTCGCTGTGAAAATTCACAAGAAAAGCTTTTCATGACGCTATCCCGGAACTAGAATTGTGTCAACGAATTGATTACCAACACGCAACCCGGAGACTTTTTGGGAGCCGTTGCAGTATTCGTCACCCCGGCGAAAGCCGGGGTCCAGTTCGTTGAGTTCCTGGATTCCGGCTTTCGCCGGAATGACGAATCGGCGATTAGCGCCGTAGCCGGCCGGGTGACGCGATAGACGCAGGAGCACACCTCATGTCCCGTTTTTCCTCTGCATTCATCAAGGCCATCCCGAAGACCGACCTTCATCTGCACCTCGACGGAAGCCTGCGCATCGACACGCTGATCGAGCTCGCCAGAAGCGCCGGCGTCTCTCTACCCGGTGAAACCGCGCAAGACCTCCGCGCGACCGTCTTCAAGGATCGCTACGCCAGCCTGGAAGAGTATCTGCGCGGTTTCTCGCTGACCACGGCGGTGATGCAAACGGAAGACGCCCTGTACCGGATCTCCTACGAACTGATGATGGACAACGCCGCCGAAGGCGTTCGCTACATCGAAGCCCGCTTCGCGCCGCAACTGCTGATGTCCGAGCGGATGAGATTCGTGCAGGTCATGGCAGCCGTCGATCGCGGCCTGCGCGCCGCGCGCGACGAGTTGAATGCTCGTCTGCGCCCCGGTGAACCGGAGTTCGAATACGGCATCATCGCCTGCGCCATGCGTTTCTTCACCGCTGATTTCTCGCCCTACTACCGCGAGCTATCCAAGAAAAACGCCAGCCTGACCCCGACCGAAATCCAGCAGCTGGCCAGCGTTGAACTGGCGCACGACGTTGTTGCGCTGCGCTCCGACTCCGCTGTCCAGATCGTCGGATTCGATCTCGCTGGCGCTGAAAAGGGATTCCCTGCAGGCGACTACGCCGAAGCCTTCGCGCTGGTCGGCAAGGGCCTGCTGGGCAAGACGGTCCATGCGGGTGAGGCTTACGGCGCCGAGAGCATCTTCCAAGCAATCACCAAACTCCACGCCAGCCGAATCGGCCATGGGCTCTATCTCTTTGACGCAGACCAGCTGCAGCATTCGGAAATCACCGACCGCAATGCCTACGTCGAAGACCTCGTGAACTTCATCGCCAAACGACGCATCACGCTTGAAGTGTGCCTGAGCAGCAATATGCAGACGACGCCGGCGATTCGCGAACTGCGCGATCATTCGCTGCGCCGGATGCTGGAACGCGGGTTGTCAGTCACGCTGTGCACCGACAACCGTCTGGTCTCCAATACGACCGTATGCGAGGAATACCAGCTGGCGATCGAGCATTTCCCGATCGACGCCGCGACCCTGAAAGACATCGCGATCCGGGGCTTCAAACGTTCCTTCTACTATCACTCGTATCAGGAGAAGAAGTCTTACCTCCAGCGTATCGTGGCGTACTACGACTCGGTCGCGAAGGACTTCAACATCGCAGCGTAAATACTGTTATCGAAGTCCATCGATCCTTGTAGGAGCGCAGATTTCTGCGCGATCACAGCGCCCGAGGAATTCACCCGCCGCTTCGCCCGATAAATCGGGCTCCCACTAAAATCGTCGCACCCATGAGGCCTACAGCCATTACGCCACTGGAAGGGGCGGCAAGGCGCGGATGCTATAATCGCGCGTCCAAAACCGTCCCCCACCCGCCATGTCCACGCTCATCTGCGGTTCCGTCGCCTACGACAACATCATGGTCTTTCAGGATCGCTTCAAGGATTGCATCCTGCCGGACCAGATCCACATCCTGAACGTCTGCTTCCTGGTCCCCGACATCAAGCGCGTATTCGGCGGCTGCGCGGGCAACATCGCCTACAACTTGAAGCTGCTTGGCGGCGATCCGCTGATCATGGCGACGATCGGCGACGACGCCGAGCCTTATCTGAATCGCCTCGACGATCTCGGCCTCTCGCGCGAGCACGTGCGCGTCGTCCCCGGCAATTTCACGGCGCAGGCCTTCATCACCACCGACCTCGACGACAACCAGATCACCGCCTTCCACCCGGGCGCGATGAACTTCTCGCACTACAACTCGGTGGCCGACGCCAAGAGCGCGACGCTGGCAATCGTCGCCCCGGACGGCCGCGATGGCATGCTCAAACACGCGCGTGACCTTGCCGCCAAGGGGGTGCCCTTCATCTTCGATCCCGGCCAGCAACTACCCATGTTCTCGGGCGACGAGCTACTGGAATTCCTCGATCTGGCGACCTACGCCTGCCTGAACGACTACGAGACCAAGCTGCTCAGCGATCGCACCGGGAAATCGCTCGAAGAACTTGCGGCGCGCGTCGAGGCGTTGATCGTCACGCTCGGTGCCGAAGGCTCACGCATTCATGTCAAGGGCGACATTATCGAGATTCCCTGCGTCGAAGCCGATACCGTCGTGGACCCGACCGGTTGCGGCGACGCCTACCGTTCCGGCCTGCTCTACGGCATCGCGAACCAGTGGGACTGGCAGCGTACCGGCTCGCTGGCTGCAGTGATGGGTGCCATCAAGGTCGCGCACCAGGGCTGCCAGAGTCACGCGCCGAGCCGAGACGAAATCGGCGAGCGTTACCGGAAGGCTTTCGGCACCCTGCCCTGGTAAGCATGCCCGGCGTGCGCCCGA
>JAGNOM010000034.1 GCA_017990155.1 Propionivibrio sp.
ATCCCAAGTCTTCACGATGCCCTCCTGGATATGGGGGAAGGTTCCAACCGTGGGCAGTTTACGTAGCAGGTCTTCAATCGACAGATCGTTCTCGTTGAGCGGTTCGATTCGTTCGCCGAGATACTCGTCCGCCTCGTCCCAGGTGGCTGGCGCCACGTTGAAGTACGATCTGAGCCGTGCCGCGCAGGCGACGAACTCGTCCTGCATGTCGTTCGTCCGGTAGATTTCCAACAGCTTCAGCCACGGGAAAAGCGAGGTGTCGGGATTGTTTTCGAGGTATTCGGCCAGCGCCTGGGCGGCGCCCTTGATCCGGCCGAAGGAGACCATGATTTCGGCCAGTTCAAGCACCGTGCTTGAATCATCCGCTTCTTCCACGTGGCTCACTTCAATCGCCAAGGCCGGCGGGACGGTCCTCGCGCCATCGTCGTCGCGGAACGGAAGGGGCCGCGCCACTTCAAGCGGGACGTCCAATCGGGACGCGAGCGGAGCCTCGGCTGCAGCGGCTTCCCAGAGATCGGTTGGGGACGGATTGGCGCGCGGAGTCATTGCCGAAGCTGCCAGCAACGACTTCACTTCCGTTTCCGGCGAGGATTCCAGCACCGCGTCCGCAGCCTTTCCGGCGCGATGGCGACGCGTCAGCCACCAGGCCAGCGCTCCGGCCACGACCAGCATCAGAAGAATAGGCCGCCACCAGCCGATGCCGTCGGTCGCAGTGACTTCGACAGGCGCAACCATGGCTTTGGGCGGCTCGCGATCAACGACCGGCGTCGTTTCCGGTACTGCGAGCACCTCATCAGCCGTTTTCATTGCCCCGGCGTTTGCCGCCCGCATCTCGTCGAAGCGGACTTCCAGATTACGAATCTGCTCAGCCAGTTCCAGCTGTTTCTCGGCCTGGAACACGAGTGCGTTCAGCAGCTTGTATTCGACGCGCAACATGGCGCGTGCGTTTTCGCTAACCGTGTCCGACATGCGGATGGACAAGTCGGACGACAGGCGCAGGCTGGGGTCGGACGCATGGCCATCGTTGTCCGCGTCAGTAGGCACGGCGGCATCGCCGGATATCATCAGGCGATCCGATAGCGTCCCTTCCAGGGCAGGCTTCTCTACGGCGGCCGGCTTTTTCGGTGCGCGCGGCGGCGCCTCGGTCGCGCGATCTGGCGCCTTCTTCACCACCGCTGCTCTTCGAGTGTCTGGGATCGCCAAAGAAACACCGGACGCCAGCGCGACGTCGCCGTTGACGCCGAAATCGATTTGCGGATTGGCTTCGCGCAAGGCATTGAGGAAACGGCGTTGCGCTCGCGGCTGGCGCGGGAACAACGCTCGGGTGATCGATTGCGCCGATTCACCACTGACGATGTCCCAGGTCGTCGGATACTCTTCGGACAAGGCGGCCGTGCCCGACACGGCCAGGCGCTCGGCTCGCATGGCCCGACGGGCCTTCTCGCGAATGTCGGCCGGTACGCCCCCAGCCCCGCGTTCGGCCATTGAATCGCTTGAACCGGCGACTTCGGGATCGATCAATAGCGTGAAACTACGCACCAGTTCAGCGCCGCAGCCGACATGCACATTGACCCGCAGCACCGGCTCGTTGATCGTCTGCAACGAGGTGATGAGCAAGCGACTCTGGCCGCCGCTCTGCTCCAGACGCAGCCGAGCGTGCGTAAGCACGGGAAGATCCTCGTTCCCGTCGGCGGCTCCCAGCCGAAAACAGGTTTCACCGGGATGACTCGTACCCGGTGTCTCGATCAGCCGGACCTCGGCCCGCAAGGCCTGACCAAGGCGTGAATGCACCACCAGATTCCCCAGGCCGAGCGCGACCGCGTTTCCCGAGGCGAACAGGAGCGCCGACAGAAGGCTTGTCAGTTTGATCGTTCGCGCGGACAGGGAAGTACGGTAGAACATCAGGATCCTATGATATTGGCGGCAGCGCATTGTAAACGATGGCACCTGGCCGACAGCGAGGAACTATTCCCGGTTTATCCTGCAATTGCCGTAAGGAACGAGGCCGTGCGCGCCCCTATGCACGCAGTGTCGTCGCGTGCTGCAGCATCCCGCGTAGCGCGTGTGCCACCGACTGTGCGCGGATCTGCTCGCGATTCCCTGCGAAACATCGCGCGTCGGTCGCCACGAAACTGTCCGGACCGGCCCAGCCAAAGCAGACTGTCCCCACCGGTTTATCTGGCGAACCGCCACCGGGGCCGGCGATGCCGGTAATGGACACGGCCCAGTCGGCGTGGCTTCGTTGCAACGCGCCTGCAGCCATCGCCTGTGCCGTCGCGACGCTGACTGCACCGTGCAGTTCGAGCGTCTCGCCGGCAACGCCCAGCATCTCCTGCTTCGCCGCGTTGGAATAGGTCACAAAGCCGCGCTCGAACCAGTCGGAGCTGCCGGCGATGGAGGTCAGGCACTGGGCGACCCAGCCGCCCGTACAGGATTCTGCCGTTGCCAGCTTCTGTCCGTTGGCGCGCAGCAAGTCACCGACGTCGCCGGCCAGTGCTTTGAGCGTCGCCTGATCGGGTGCGGTTGGTGTGGAACTCATGACAAGGCGAAACTTGCTATCTGCAGCACCAGAACCGTATATACCCCGGCAAAAAAGTCGTCGGTCATCACGCCGAAGCCGTTCTTCACCTTCGTGTCGAAATAGCGCGCCGGCTGCGGTTTGACGATGTCGAAGATGCGAAAGAGCAGGAAGGCCGCCGTCTGCCAGAGCCAGCCGGCCGGGCAAAAGAGCAGCACCAGCCAGAAGGGGACGATTTCGTCCCAGACGATGCTGCCGTGATCGATGACGCCGAGGTCGGCGCCGGTCTTGTGTGCGGCCGCCACGCCGATGACGAAGCAGGCGATGAAGAAGCCGAGCAGTTCGAGATCACTCATCCACGGCCGGAACAGGTAGAACGTCGCCCAGGCAAACAGGGTTCCGACGGTTCCCGGCGCGAACGGCGACAAGCCGCTGCCGAAGCCGCAGGCGAC
Organism: Propionivibrio sp.; assembly: GCA_017990155.1. GTDB lineage: Bacteria > Pseudomonadota > Gammaproteobacteria > Burkholderiales > Rhodocyclaceae > Propionivibrio. Next base: position 2,971 of record JAGNOM010000034.1, read on the forward strand.
GAGATGGGCCGGATGCGAGAAGAGAAACCGCAAGGACGGGGGGTTACTTTTCTTGATGTCCAAAATGATCGAATCCTTTGCTGGAGACCGGGATGGTTTGTCCGTTTTCATCGAGCAGCCTGACTTCGCCCTGACCGGCGACGATCTGGCCGATGCGCCATAGTGCCAGATCAAGCTCGGCGGCCAGCGCGGCGAGTTCGTGGCGCTTGTCCGGAGACGCGGAAAAGACCAGTTCGTAATCGTCGCCGCCAGCCAACTGACAATGGCGGACGAGTCCCGGTTCGGCACCAGAGGGCAAACAGGGAAGCTGCGGCAGAAAAACCTCCGCATCGACGGACGAACGTTCGGCGATATGGCCGAGGTCGGCAAGCAGCCCGTCGGAAACGTCGATTGCCGAATGGGCCAGCGCGCGTTCGCGCAGGGCGAGACCGAGCTCGACACGCGGCAATGGACGCTGCAAGGCGCTGATGCAGCGCTTGGCGAGTGCGTCCGGCAGCTTCGTCCGCGCCTGCAACTGCGCGAGTCCCAGCGCGGCGAGGCCGGCCTGGCCGGACACCCAAAGATCGTCGCCCGGCTGCGCGCCGTCACGGCGCAAGGCACGACCACTGGGGACTTCGCCCAGAGCGGTGAGGCACAGGTTGAGCGGCCCGCGCGTCGTGTCGCCGCCGACAAGATCCGCGCCGTAACGCTTGGCGCAGGCGAAAAGGCCGTCGGCAAAGGCGGCAATCCACGTTTCGTCGGCCTTTGGCAAACTACCGGCGAGCAGCACCCAGCGCGGCCTGGCGCCCATCGCCGCCAGATCGGACAGATTCACGGCTAGCGATTTCCAGCCGAGTTGAAAGGGGTCGGTGTCCGGCAAGAAGTGCGTGCCGGAGACGAGCATGTCGGTCGTAACGGCCAACTCCATACCGGGTGAGGGCGCCAGCAAGGCGCAATCGTCACCGGGTCCGAGCACCGCCTGCGGCGTCGGACGCACAAAGTAACGGTCAATCAGGTCAAATTCGGAAGGCATCGGAAAACCCGCTCAACACCGGAACGCGCTGGATGCGGCGCGTTGGAATCATCTGGCTGCGCACACGGGCTCGCCGTGTGCGCATGGCTGGATTGCGCTACGTCTGGCGCTAACCGCGGCGTTCGGCGCGCTTGGCTTCAACTTCGGCCGGACGCAGCTTGAAGGCGAGTTTGTCGAGCACGCCGTTCACATACTTGTGACCGTCGGTGCCGCCGAAGCCTTTGGTCAGCTCGATGGCTTCATTGATGATCACTCGATACGGCGTTTGCGGGTAATTGACGAGCTCGAAGGCGCCGGCCAGCAGAATGCTGGCTTCGACCGGCGAAAGTTCGCTGAACGAGCGGTCGAGGAAAACCTGGAGTTGCTCCTGCAGTTCCGTTTGCTGGGCAAGGACACCGCGCAGAAGGCCGACGAAGAACTCGCGGTCGGCCTTGTCGAATCCGGTCGTATCCGCCAGATGCGCCTCGATCGCCGCTTCGTCGTTGCCGCCGACGCGCCATTGATACAAGCCCTGCAGGGCAAACTCGCGGGCGCGACGGCGCGGCGATTTGGAGACGGGCTTCTCGGACTTCTCGGCCTTGGCTTCTTTCGCGGGCTTTCCGGATGTATTGGTCATGCTGTTTTCTCCCCCAAAGCGCGCAACAGATTGGCGACTTCGACTGCGGCCTGCGCGCAATCCGAACCTTTTTGCTGTGTGCGCGCCAGCGCCTGATCGTCGTTTTCACACGTGAGGATGCCGTTCGCCACCGGAACGCCGGTATCGAGCTGGACTTCCATCACCGCGCGGCACGCGTCGTTCGAGACGACTTCGAAGTGATAGGTGTCGCCACGAATCACCGCACCCAGGGCGACCAGCGCATCGAAGCGCCGGCTCTGCGCCATGGTTTGCAGGACGAGCGGGATTTCCAGCGCGCCGGGCACCGTGGCGATTTCGATATCGCCTTCGGCCACGCCCAGACGCTTGAGCTCATTGGTGCAAGCGGCCAGCAGACCTTCGCAGATATCCTGATTGAAGCGGCTCATGACGATGCCGACCGTCAGCCCCTTGCCGGCGAGGACGGGTTCGTACTCGTAGATGTTCTCGTAACGTGGCATTTCAGCGCTTTCTGATAAATCCTGGTGAATCAAACGGGTCAAGCCAGATCGGCCGGCGAAGCGATGTAGCCGGTCACTTCCAGATCGAAGCCGGTCATGCTCGGCATGCGGCGCGGGCTGCCCAAGAGCTTCATCTTGCGCACGCCGAGGTCGCGCAGGATCTGGGCGCCGATGCCGTAGATGCGTGGATCCCATTTCGCCGCCGGACTTTGGCTCGAAGCCGGGTCGCCGAGCGCGGCGAGAAGATCGTCACCCGATTCCGGGCGACGCAGCAGGACGATGACGCCGCTGTCGGCCTTGGCCAGTGCCGCCTGTGCCTGATCGAGCGAGAACGTATGGCGGCAGCGCGTCGAATCGAGGAAATCGAGGACCGAGAGCGGCTCATGCACGCGCACCAGCGTTTCGCTGTCCGGACGAATCTCGCCCTTGACCAGCGCCAGATGCACGTCATTCGAAGTGCGGTCGGTGTAAGCGTGCAGGGTGAATTCGCCATGCATCGATTGGATCGTCTTCGACAAGGTGCGCTCGATCAGCGTCTCGTTGCGGCTGCGGTAGTGGATCAGATCGGCGATGGTGCCGATCTTGATGTTGTGCGCACGCGCGAATTCGATCAGATCGGGGAGACGCGCCATCGTGCCGTCGTCCTTGAGCACTTCGCAAATCACCGACGCCGGCTCCAGCCCGGCCAATTGCGCGAGATCGCAACCGGCTTCGGTATGTCCGGCACGCACCAGCACGCCGCCTTCGCGCGCGACGATCGGGAAAGTGTGCCCCGGCATCACGAAATCGGAAGGCTTGGCGTTGCGCGCCACGGCCGCCTGCACGGTGCGTGCGCGATCCTGCGCCGAGATTCCGGTCGTCACGCCCTCGGCGGCCTCGATCGAAGTCGTGAATGCCGTGCTGTTGGGGCTCGTGTTGTCGTGCGCCATTTGCACCAGGCCCAACTGGCGGGCGCGCGCCTCGGTAATCGTCAGGCAGACGAGACCACGCGCATGCGTCACCATGAAGTTGATCGCCTCCGGCGTCACGTGATCGGCGGCCAGGATGATATCGCCTTCGTTTTCGCGATCTTCATCATCAACCAGAACGACCATGCGCCCGGCGCGGATTTCAACGATGATTTCCTCGACCGACGCAATGGCCGACGATTCGCTTTGTGGTGACATGTGTGACCTCCGGAGAGTCAATCTGAAAAGGGAAACTGGAAAAGGCATCGCGGCATGCAACGGATTGCATGCCGCGAATGGCTGGTGGCGAATGCTCCAGGCACGCCGCACAATCGTCTGAATTGCCGACACGCCGCGAACGCAGGAAAGCGCCATCCGATAAAGGATGTATTTTCGCACGCCCAAAAAATGGGCGCCAGCATTACGTAGCCAACGCCAATCGGCCTTCGGCCGATCAGGCCGGAAGGCAAATCGACAGCACAAAAAAACGGAAGGCCGAAGCCTTCCTGCAGGACGTCCGCGTGCGGCGGAGGAGGAGAACGCCGTACGCAGATCGACTGACGGGTTACGACATGAACAAACCGCCGTCAATATTGATGGTCTGCCCGGTGATATAGGCGGCATCGTCGGAGGCGAGGAACGTCACCAATCCAGCGACATCTTCCGGCGTGCCGGCGCGGCCCATCGGGATGCCTTCGACCCATTCGGCCATCAGCTCGCCCGGTTTATAGTCGCCAAGCAGCTTGCCCCAGGCGGCATCGTTGTAGGCCCACATGTCAGTGCCGATGATGCCGGGGCAGAAGGCGTTGACCGTGATGCCGGTCTTCGCCAGTTCGATCGCCAGGCTCTGCGTGATGCCGATGACGCCGAACTTGCTCGCCGCGTAGTGCGGCGTATAGATGAAGCCCTGGCGTGCCTGCGTCGACGCGGTGTTGATCAGGCGCCCCTTCTTGCCGGCCTTGCGCATGCGCAGCGCGGCTTCGCGGCAGCACAGATAGACGCCCTTGGTATTGACCGCGAGGATCTTGTCCCACTCGCCTTCGGTCAAATCTTCCAGGCGCGCGACGGTGATGACACCGGCGTTCTGGATCGAGATATCGACCTCGCCGAGTTCCTGCGCGACACGCTCGTACAGTGCCGCCACCTGCTCGCTGCTGGTGACGTCGACTTCGGCCGAGATCGCCTGCGCGCCCATCGCGCGCAACTCGGCGGCGGTTTCATGCACCAGCGGATCGTTGGCGACGACACAGACCTTGGCGCCTTCGCGCACAAAACGTTCGGCGATGCCCTTGCCGATACCGCGACTGCCGCCGGTGATGACGACAACCTTCCCTTCGAAACGTTTATCCATCTTCTTTTCCCTTCGGCGATGTGAATGACTTACCAGCAGCAGAAGCCACCGTCGACCAAGAGATCGACGCCGGTGACAAACGACGCGGCACGGCTGGCGAGGAAGATCGCCGGACCGGCCATCTCGTCGACGGTCGCCATGCGCCCGATCGGCGTGTCGCGCTCGAAGATCTTGCGCTGTTCGGCGACTTCGGGACGCAGGTTCATCGGCGTCAGCGTGTAGCCGGGGCTGATGCTGTTGACGCGGATGCCGCGGTCGCACCATTCCATCGCCAGGCTCTTGGAGAGATGCATGACTGCCGCCTTGGAACTGTTGTAGTGCGCCTGCAGCAAGCCGCGATTGACGATCGAACCGGACATCGACGCGATGTTGATGATGCTGCCGCGCCCGTGCTTGAGCATGGCGCGACCTTCGGCCTGACACGAAAGGAAGACGCCTTCCAGGTTGATCTTCATCAGGCGCTGGAACTGCTCGATCGGCATGTCCTCGGCGGCGATCGCGTTGGCGATGCCGGCGGCGTTAACCGCCACGGACAGCGCGCCCAGCTCTTTCTCCGTCCGCGCAATGGCCGCTGCCAGATCGTCAGCAACGGTCACGTCGCCTTCGATGGCGATCGCCTTGACGCCGAATTTCTCGATGCTCGCGACGGTTGTCGCCAGGCCCCCGCTGCCCTTCAGATCAAAGCACGCCACCGCCGCGCCGGCTTCGGCGAGGCCGATGGCGATGCGCTGGCCGATGCCGCTGCCTGCGCCCGTGACAAAGGCGACGTCGCCGTTCAGTTGAAACAAGTCCATTGTTTATCTCCTCAAGATGAAAAACCGTTGATGACTGATTTGAATCGACTGTCGGCCTAGATGACCGCCAGTTCCATGACCTTGGAGCTATCGACTTCGGCACGCGGCAACGTCCCGCGCGCCTCGCCGCGCGACATCACCATGACGCGATGCGAGAGCCCGAGCACCTCCTCGAGATCCGAGCTGACGACGATCACGGCCATGCCGCTACTCGCCAGCTCGGCGATGACCTCGTAGATGGCCGCGCGGGCGCCAACGTCGATACCGCGCGTCGGCTCGTCGAGGATGATGACTTTCGGATTGCGCGCGATCCACTTGGCGATCACCACCTTTTGCTGGTTGCCGCCGGACAGGCTCCCGGCCAGCTGTTCGGGCGCGCCCTTCACGCCCAGCCGGCGAATCATGCCCGCGGCAAACTGGCGCGCCTTGCTCGGGCGCACCCAGCCGTCGGGGGCCACCTGGTCGAAATTGTTATAGGTCATGTTCTCGCCGATCGAGTGGGTGAGAACGACGCCGAGCGCCTTGCGGTCGTCGGGAACGAGCACCAGGTCTTCGCGGATGGCGTCGGCCGGTGATCGCATTTCGATCTTCTTGTCGCGGATGACGATCTCGCCTGATTCGACCGGATCGACGCCGGCTATGGCGCGCACCAGTTCCGTCCGCCCGGCGCCGATGATGCCGGCCAGGCCAAAGACTTCGCCTTCCTTGATGTCGAAGGAGATATCCTTGAAGCTTCCATCCGGCGCCGTCAGATTGCGCACCGACAAGGCCGTGCGGGCTTCGGCCGGCGGCTCGGGAATCTGCGGGAACAGGCGATCGACGTTACGCCCGACCATGTCGCGCACGAGCACCGAAGTCGGCAATTGTGCCGTATCGTGTTGCGCCACTTGCTGACCGTCGCGCAAGACCACAATGCGGTCGGCAATACGGGCGATTTCTGCAAGGCGGTGGCTGACGTAGATAAATGAAACGCCTTCCGCCTTGAGCTTGAGAATTTGTTCGAACAGGCGATCGGTTTCCTCGTCGCCGAGTGCCGCCGTCGGCTCATCAAGGATGAGCAGGCGCGCGTTCAACGTCAGCGCCTTGGCGATTTCAACCTGTTGCTGCGCTGCGACGCGCAGGCTGCTGACCTTGCGCGTAGCCGGAACGTTGAGTCCCAAACGCTGCAATTGGCGCTGCGAGCGCTCGATCATCGACGCCGTATCGATCCGCCCGCCCTTCATCGGCAGGCGTCCGACAAAAACGTTTTCGGCGATCGACAGGTGCGGCAAGAGGCGCATTTCCTGGTGGATCAGACCGATCCCGGCATGCAATGCGTCGGCGGGGGCGGACGGCGAATAAGGTTTGCCCTGCCACCACATCTTTCCGCCTTCGTCGGGCGCAATCAACCCGGCGATCACCGAGGACAGCGTCGACTTCCCAGCGCCGTTCTCTCCGATCAAGGCGACCATTTCGCCCGGCCGGACGTCCATATTGACGCCATTCAGCACGTTGACCGTGTAGTAGGTTTTGCCAATTCCACGCAATACCAAACCCGGATGATCCGGCACCCAGCCCGCTGATGATTCGTCGCGTTCGCTCATAGATTCAGATAGTCATGTGGGTTGAACGAAGTCAGAAAATGGTGCCCTGCACCTTTTGGGCAGGGCACCAGAATCGAGCTTACGGGTGATCCTTCAGGAAGGTTTCGACGTTTTCCTTCGTCGTCAGCACGCCTTCCATCGGCTGATCCGGGTTGACCTTCTTGCCGGCCAGCAGATCGGTTACGGTATCCACCGCCATGCGACCCATGGTGAAGGTTGGCTGCGTCACGGTGGCGTCGAGCGTGCCGTTTTGCACGCCCTTCAGACCGCCGATGTCGCCGTCGTAACCGACAACCCAGATCTTGTGATCCGGCTTCGCCAGCTTGACCGCCTGTGCCGCGCCGAGAGCGATGCCGTCGGCCTGGCCGAAGATGATCGAGATGGTCGGATCACGTTGCAGCATGTCCTGGGCAAACTTGTTGCCTTCGTCCGCAGCCCAGCGCTCGGTCCATTGATTCTGCGTGATCTTGATGTCCGGGCAAGCCTTCAGGCCTTCGGTGAAGCCCTTGAAGCGATCGACTTCTGGCGAGGTTCCCTTCTGGCCGTGAATGACGACTGCGTTACCCTTGCCGCCGGTCTGCTTGCAGATCCATTCGCCGAGTTCCTTCGTCGCCTTGATCGATTCGCCGCGGATAAAGGTATCGCCAGGCGCGCCGTCGGCGTTGCGGTCGACGTTCACCACCGGGATGCCAGCCGCGCGTGCGGCCTTGACCGGAACGCTGGCAGCCGTTGCACCGGCCGGGATGTAGATCAGAGCATCAACCTTCTGCGTGATCAGATCCTGGATCTGATTGACCTGCGTCGTCGCATCGCCTTTCGCGTCCATGGTGATAATGGTGTAGCCCTTTTCCTTGCCGTAGGCTTCAACCGACTGCTTGATCATGTTGAAGAATTCGGCCTGCAGGTTGGCGACGGCGAGACCGATTTTCTTGCCGGAACCTTGCGCGTAAGCACAGTTGGTCGCGATAACAGCAGTGAGTCCGATAACGGTGGCGATTTTGCTTAGCTTGAACATGAACCTCTCCTTGTGTGTGGGTTATGCAACTTCAGTAAAACGACTGCCTGGGTAACTGCGGGTGAAACAACTGCCTGGGAAGTGAATCAACGTATCTTTCGCTTGTTTGAATCGACCGCTACAGCCAGCACGATGACAAGGCCGATCACGATCTGTTGAACGAATGGCGAGACCCCGAGCAGGTTCAGGCCATTACGCAGAACACCGATGGTGAGCACGCCCATCAGCGTGCCCCAGATCGAACCGACGCCGCCCGACAGGCTGGCGCCGCCGATCACGACGGCGGCGATGGTGTCCAGCTCATAGCCCAGTCCGCCGCTCGGTTGCGATGAATCGAGGCGCGTGGACATCACCACGCCGGCCAGACCGGCCAACACGCCGCACACCGTATAGACCAGCACGGTGACACGCTTGACCGGGATACCGGCCAGACGCGCGACCTCTGAATTCCCGCCGATGGCGTAGAGCGCACGACCACCGGAGCGATATTTCATGAAGACGAACGCAATGGCGGTGAGGATCAGGAACAGCGCGACGGTGACCGAGATGAAACCGAAATAGCGGTTGATCGACAGCTCCGAGAACCACTCGACGTAACCGACAATCTGCGTGCCATCGGTGACCATGTTGGCCAGGCCGCGCGCGATCGACATCACCGCCAGCGTGCCGATGAAAGCCGGCAGATTGGCGCGCGTGATGAGCAGGCCGGACGTCATGCCGCACAGTCCTCCGGTCAGAAGCGCGGCGATGATGGCGAGCGGCATCGGCATGCCGAAGACGTTGGAAAGCCAGCCCATGACCATCATCGACAATGCCAGAATCGACCCCACCGACAAGTCGATACCGCCGATGACGATCACAGCGGTCATGCCCAGCGCCATGATGCCCAGCACCGTCAGCTGATCGATAACGTTCAGCAGATTGCGGATGGTAAAGAAGGTGTTGGTCGTCAGGCTGAACAGGATGCACAGCGCGAGAAGACTCAGGGCCGGCGCGTAGGCAATGATGCGGTCGCCCCAGGAAAACTGGTCGGCGAAGACTGCTTCCTGCGCGCGCTTGGTGGAATCCGATACGGGAGAAGCTGTTGTACTCACGATTTGACCTCTTCTGATTTCACGATTTCTCTAAGTCAGCCCTGGTTCTTGGCCGGTAGGCGCGATTGCGCGACGGCATGCGCCCAGCGCTGACGCTCGGGTTTCGTTGCCGCATTGCGCTCCGAGACATCGGTTGCCGTCTGCGCACGTTGAAGCTTGGCGATCGCCTCCCAATCCCAGACCCCGGCGCCGACACCGGCGAGGTGCGCGACACCGAGCGCCGACAGTTCGGCGTCCGAGCAATGCACGACCGGCTTCGCGATGTAGGCCGAGAGCAGTTCGCGCAGCTTGGCGTTGCGCGACGGGCCGCCGTCGAGCAGCAAACGCTTGACCTCGACACCACTGGCGTTCATCGCATCGACGACGTCGGCGACCTGGTGCGCGATCGACTCGACGGCGGCGGCGAACAGCGCGCCCTTGTCAGTGTTGAGCGTGAGGCCGCTGATCAGACCGAGCGCACGCGAATCCCACCACGGCGCACCGAGGCCGTTGAACGCCGGCACCAGGCAGACGCCGTCGCTCTTGCTCTGGGCGGCGATTTCCGCCGCTTCTTCGCTGCTGATGCCGAAGACGCCGGAGATCCAGCGCAGGGTTGAGCCGGCGGCGCGGATGTTGCCTTCGAGCGCCTGTTGCTGGCCGTCGCCGCGATCCCACGCAATCGTCAGACACATGCCCGGATGCGGCGCCTTCTTGCCGTCGGTCAGGCCCATCACCGACGAACCGGTGCCCATCGTTGCCTTCACCTGACCCGGCTCGTAGGCGCCGTGGGCGAACAGCGCGCTGTGCGAGTCGGCCATCACCGAACGCACCGGCACGCCCTTCAGCGCCGGATGCAGGCCGCCAGCGTCGGCGAAGACGCCGATCGACGGCACGATCTTCGGCAGCGCGACGCGCGGGATATTGAAGAGTTTGAGCAGCTCGTCGTCCCATTCGCCGGTGTGCACGTTCATCAACTGCGTGCGCGAGGCGTTGCCGGCCTCGACGACCTGCTCGCCGCCGAGCCGCGCGACGAGGAAGGCGTCGATCGTGCCCATGCACCAATCGCCGGAGGAAGCGCGGGTGCGATCCGGGTCGATTTCGTCGAGCAGCCAGCACAATTTGAGCGCCGAGAACATCGGATCGAGCGGCAGACCCGAGCGGTCGCGCACCATGGCTTCGGAGCTTGCCAGCTTGTCACGCAGAGCGACTGTGCGCTGGTCCTGCCAGCTCAGGAGCGGCGTCACGGCCTTGGCGTCGGCGCGTTGCCAGATCAGCGCCGACTCGCGCTGCGTGCTCAGGCCGACCGCCAGCACTTTGGCGTCCGGTCGCTGTTCGAGACAAAGCGCGACTGCTTTCTGCGCACTCTGCCAGATCTCGTCAGCGTCCTGCTCGACCCATCCGCTTTGCGGGTAACGCTCGCCGAGCGGCGCCGAAGCCTTGGCGACAATCTTCCCTTGTGTATCAACGAGCACGCTCTTGGTCGCGCTCGTCCCCTGATCGATTGCAAGAATGTAGTTATTGTTCATGACGATTCCGCACCCGTTATTTGCCCAGAAGCTCACGTGCCGCGGCGGCGATGCCGCTACCCGTCAGGCCGAAGTGTTCGAAGAGGAAGTCGACATTGCCTGTTGGTGCGAAGCCGGGCAGGCCGAGCATGCGCATCGGCACCGGGCAATTCTGTGCCGTGACTTCGGCGACGGCCGAGCCCAGCCCCCCGTAGAGGATGCCTTCCTCGGCGGTGACAATACGGCCGGTTTCCTTCGCCGCGGCAATCACCGCTTCGGCGTCGATCGGCTTGACGGTCGCCATGTTGAGTACGCGTGCCTTGATGCCTTCAGCGGCCAGCAAATCGGCTGCGGCGAGCGCACGCGAGACGAGCGTGCCGATGGCGATCAGGGTCACGTCGCTGCCGTCACGCAGCTGATCGGCCTTGCCCATGGCAAAGGGGTGATCTTCTGGCGTCACGGCTGGTATCTTGTAGCGGCCGATGCGCATGTACGTCGGCTTGCCAGCAGTCGCTGCCCAGCGCATCGCTTCACGCGTCTGCTTCGGGTCGGCCGGGGCCATGACGACGAGGTTGGAGATGGCGCGCATCCAGGCAAAGTCTTCGATCGAGTGGTGCGTCGGGCCGAGTTCGCCGTACGAGAAACCAGGGCTCATGGCACACAACACGGCCGGGAAGTTGCTATAGGCGATATCGGCCTTGACCTGCTCGGTCGCGCGACCCGACAGGAACGGACCGGCGGCGCAGACGAAGGGGATGAAGCCGCCGTTGGCGAGACCGGCAGCGACACCGACCATGTTCTGCTCGGCGATGCCGACGTTCACCAGACGATCCGGGAACTGCTTGGCGAAGGCACCGAGATTGCTCGACCCGACGGAATCGTTGCACACCGCGACGATCCGCTTGTCGGCTTGCGCGAGTTCAATCAGGGTTTCAACAAAGGTCTGCCGGCAGTCAAAGGTCGGCACGGCAGCGACTTGTGTGGTTTCGTTGGCGCTCATTTCGCGGCTCCCAGTTCGGCTTTCGCCAGATCGAATTGCTCTGCCGACGGCACCTTGTGATGCCACTCCACCCGGTCTTCCATGAACGACACACCTTTCCCCTTCAATGAATTGGCAATCACGACACGCGGACGGTCGCCACGCGGACCGGCCAGGCTCTCGTACAGCACGTTGTAGTCGTGGCCGTCGATTTCGCACACTTCCCAGCCAAACGCCGCCCACTTGTCGCCGAGCGGATCGAGGCGGTTCGTATCCTCTGTGCGCGCACCCTGCTGCAAACGGTTGCGATCGACGATCGCGGTCAGGTTCGATAAGCCCTTGTGGCCGGCGAACATGATGGCTTCCCAGTTGCTGCCTTCCTGCAGTTCGCCGTCGCCGAGGACGACGAAGGTGCGCCAGTCGGCTTTTTGCAAACGCGCCGCCATCGCGCAGCCGACGGCGACCGGCAAACCGTGTCCGAGCGGCCCGGTATTGGTCTCTACGCCCGGAACCTTGTTGCGATTCGGGTGACCGTTCAGCGCCGAGAGCGGCTTGGCGAAGGTCGCGAGATCTTCCGGAGGAATGAAACCGCACATCGCCAGCACCGAATACAGCGACGCGGAGCAGTGGCCCTTGCTCAGGATGAAGCGATCGCGTTCGGCCCACTGCGGGTTGGCCGGGTCGTAGTTCATGACGCCGCCGAACAGCGTGACGAGAGTATCCG
>JAGNOM010000235.1 GCA_017990155.1 Propionivibrio sp.
GTGGTCATGGAGGCCGATCACTTCTGCATGCACTGGCGCGGCGTGAAAGATTCGGAAACGAAGATGATCAACAGCGTCATGCGCGGTTCTTTCCTCAAGGATGCGACGCTGCGCCGTGAGTTCCTCTCCCTCATCAACCTGAAAGCCTGAGGTTCCCCATGCTTGTCCGTCTGCTCTACGCCAGCCGCGCTGCGGCGCCGCTGACCGCCTCGGTGGTCGAGTCCATCCTGGCCCAGTCGCGCCAACACAATCCCCGCCTCGGCATCACCGGCATCCTCTGCTACAGCAACGACCTTTTCCTGCAGGTGCTGGAGGGTGGGCGGGACGAGGTCTGCGAGCTGTACAACACCATCGTGCGCGACGACCGGCACACGAACGTGCGCATCCTGACCTACGAAGAAATTTCCGAACGCCGCTTCGGCAACTGGACGATGGGGCACGTCGATATCGCCACCGTCAATCCGTCGCTGCTGCTCAAGTACGCCAAGCTGCCGGTGCTCAACCCGTTCAACTGCTCGGGGCACGCCTCGATGGCGCTGCTCGAAGAGCTGATGGCGACGGCGTCGGTGATCGGACGCAGCGGCTAGAGCGCCGGTTGTGCGCCGCTCTGGCCCTGCTTGATGTGTGAGAGTGCGCGGGTTTCGAGCTGTGCTTTTTCCAGCTCGCTGAGCGCGTCGTTCTCGGTGTTGGCGAAGCCGAAGTGAAAGCTTGCCCCGGAGAATTCGACCGAGCGTCCGCGCCCTCCCTTGCAAGACGTCATCCGCCATTGCAGGTTCAGCGAATGGCCGTTGTTGCACGAGAGCATGCCCGTCCCTTTCAGGCTGTCGCAGCGCGGATAGAAGAACAATCCTTCCTGCGGGATCTGTCCGCGCAACACGCACACCTTGTCACGCGACTCCAGCGCGTAGTACAGGCGGTACTCGCCTTCCTCGGCCGGCGGAATGATGATCGGCCGGGTCAGGACTTCTCCATCCTCGAATTCGACGGCGAGGTAGCCGTGAGCGACGTCGTCAGTCCAGCATCCGGTCGCGAGCACTGATGAAATGATCAATGCGGTTGTTGTGCAGTTTCTTGACAATCGGGTGCGTCCTGGTTGTTCGTTATTGCTGCTGCAACGAAGACCCCGGTCTCGATCGGTCGGGATCGATGGTGGCCTCATTCCGGGTATTTCAGCTCGACCCTGCGCATCAGTGCACGGCAGGCTTCGTTCCGGCACGGGGTCGAACCGCTATCGCTGGCGGCGCGATTACGTCTGATCTGGCGTGCCGGAACACCGAACGAGCGGAGCTGGCGGTTGACGGCCATCAGTCTCTCCTCGGTGATTGCCAGATTGTAATTGCGGCTGCCCAGATCGTCCATGTGTCCGATCAGGGTGACGCGTTCCTTCGGATTCTGCTTGAGTCGCTCCGCATGTGCGCGCAGCTTCAGTTCCCCGGCTTCGTCCACGGCGGTTGAGCGCAACTGGAAATAGATATTGTCGGCTTCGATCACCGCTGGATCGGCATCTCCGGAGGTTCCGGACTCGGCCGCTTCGGTTCCCTTGTCGTCGGCTTGGGCGGGTGGTGGTTCGCTGGTCGGTACCGCCGCACGACTAGTGGTGCTGGTGACCGGTGGCGTGCTGCATCCGAACAGGATCAGTGTGGCCAGGAAGCAGGTGCAGGCATGAATGAGCGTGGACAGGGTGGATACGGGTGCGGTGCTGGGCATAGGCAATATCTCTCTTCGGGCTCTTCTGGTTGGTCTTTTGGGCCTGATGGGTTTATTCGAAATCGCGTTTTGGCAGTTTAACGATTTCGGCCAGCGGCACACTGGCAAACGCGACATTTTTGCCGGGTAAGTGATTGATCAGCTCATTTAAATTGATGTGCAAAGTTCTTAAAGCGACGTCGGGGATGGATGCCAAGGCTTCCGGCAGGACGCCTTCAGCCGGGCCGGGGAGCGCGGCAATGGCCGCGAGGCCGCCATCGGTGAGGCACAGCCCGATACGCCGCTGGTCATCGTGTGGGCGGGTTTTCGTCAGGTAGGCCTGGGCGACCAGCCGGTCAACGAGCTGGCTGCACGTTGATTGATGAATGCCCATGCGCCCTGCCAGTTCTGTGACGCCGATGTACGGCGTCTTCTGGACTTCCTGGAGCAGCCACATCTGCGAGCCTGTAAGGCCGCATCGCTCTTCCACTTCACGGAAGTACTGGCGCATGCTCCCATAGATCACACGAAACTGTTGCAGCACTTCCATGGTCAGCAGGTTTGGGGCGGGTGATTGTCGTTTCATGGCGGGTTTGCGTCGAAAGGATGCTTCGATTATATTGGAAACAAATGTTGTTTGCCGGGTCGACTCCGGGATTTTCCCCGCAATCGATGCAAGGTCCGGTATTGTCGTTGGTTGTGACCGAATAGTGTTTCTACTCGCGTATTGAAGGGGCGGCCGATAGTTAATCGTTCCAGCGGTCGCCGATCCATCAATCGCTGACAGCCGGTGCGCCGGATATCCCGGTGCCGGTTGTTTTCCGCTGTTGATTCAAGCCTGGAGAGGAGAAGTACATGCTGAACAGACGCCCTCTGCGCATTGGTCTTTCTGCCCGAATCTATCATCCGCAAGCCGGTGCTACTGGAATCCAGTCAAAGGCGCTGCAATACCTGGAGCAGTCGGTGGCGCACTGGGTGATGTCGCGCGAGGTGATGGTGTTCATGATCCCCTCGGTCAGCGGCGACGGTATCGTTCATCGCAGCAGCATCCGGCTCTCGGATTATCCGCAATACCTCGACGGCCTGATCCTGCAGGGCGGCGCCGACGTCAGCCCGCAATCGTACGGCGAGGAGCCCTTGCATCCGGACTGGTCCGGCGACCGCGTGCGCGATGCCTACGAGATGGAGTTGCTCCATGAATTCATGGAAGCCGGCAAGTCCGTCCTCGGCATTTGCCGCGGCGCACAGCTGATCAACGTCGCGCTCGGCGGGACGCTGTTCCAGGACATCGCGACGCAGGTCGAGGCCGCCGGGCCGCACGTCCATCCCGACTACGACCGGCACAGCCACGCCATCGAGTGGGCGAGCGACTCCGGCTTTGCCAAGCTCTATCCAGGCGTGACCAGCGGCGATGTGGTGTCGATTCACCACCAGTCGATCAATTCGCTCGGGCGCGGCCTGCGCGTCGAGGCACGCAGCGCGGCGGACGGAATCATCGAGGCCGTTCGCCTGGAAGGCCGGCCTTACGTGCTCGGGGTGCAATGGCATCCTGAATTTCATCCGCCCGGTAGCCCGACGCTGATGGATTGCACGCCGATCCTTGACGAGTTCCTCAATGCCGCGCGGGGGCGGCGATGGTGAGCGACGTCCTGGCGTTTGCGCGATCGGGTTGGGAGGCCGTTCAGGAACGGCTGTTCTTCGTCCCGCCGTTCCCGGATCGCCTCGATTCGCTGGCCTTGTTCAGCCTGCTGCTCGTTGTCGGACTGCTGATCGGCGAATGGATGCGCGCCCGCTTCGGCTGGCCGAAGGTGATCGGCTACGTGCTGGCCGGCACCTTCTTCGGCCCCTCGTTTCTCGGCTGGATCAGCATCGAGGCGCTGGCGCAGATCCGGCCAGTCGCCGACGCGGCGCTCGGCCTCCTGATGCTCGAAATCGGGCGGCGGCTCGACGTGCGCTGGCTGATCAACAACCGAGACCTGCTACGCGGGACGCTCAGCGACATCACGCTGTCCTTCTGTTTCATCTACTTCTTCGCGCTGCTGGTCGTCGGGCTGAGTCCGGCGTGGGCCGCCGCGGCGGCCGGGGTGACGATGGCTTCGGCGCCGGCCGTCGTCCTGTTGACGGTCGAGGAATCGAGCGCGCAGGGGCAGGTGACGGAACGCATCATCCTGCATACGGCGTTGAGTGCGGCGGCGTCGTTCGTCGTCTTCGCCATCGTCCTCGGCGTGGTACATGCCGAGCAGAGCGAGGACTGGATCAACGCCGTGATCCATCCGATCTGGGTCGCGGTCGGCGGCCTGCTGGTCGCCTGGCTGAGCGCCCGGCTGGCGCTGCTGGTCGCCAGCCTGTTGCCGAAGAAGTCGCTGGCGCAGGTCTTCATCATGGTCGCTTCGGCGCTGCTAGCCGTCGGGTTGGCGCGCATGCTGGCGGTTCCGGTCTTCCTCACGCTGTTTCTGATGGGCGTCGTGCTGGCCTTCACCGATCGCAAGAAGTCTCTGAGCTACACCGAACTGCCCGACGGCCACTGGCTGCTGGCGATCATCCTTTTTGTCGTGGTTGGCGCTTCGTTGCCCTGGCAGGATCTGACCTGGATCGCCGCGCTGCAGGCGCTCGGCCTGCTGGTCGTGCGGGCGCTCGCCAAGGTCGCCGCATTGGCCGCTTCCGGCGGCAGCCTGCCGCTCGCCAAGCGCATTCTGGTCGGGATCGGCATGCAGCCCCTGTCGGCGACGGCGGTGTTCATGGCTTACGAGTTGGCCGGTCTCTATCCCGAAATTGGCCGTTCGGCCCTGACGCTGCCGCTCTTCGCGGCGGCGCTGATGGATATCGCCGGACCGGCATTGTGCCGCTTTGCCCTGGTGCGTTCGGGCGAAACGGTCGATAGCGACAAGGCCAAAGGAGGCATTGCATGAGCGAATCAGCCATGGACTTCAAGAAAAGCGACGCGCTGACGCTCGGCGTCGAGCTGGAATTGCAACTGCTCTCGCAGCGCGACTTCGATCTGACGCGGGGGGCGACCGATCTGCTCAGCGACCTGAAGTACGACGGCGCCTTTGGCGACGTCAAGCTGGAAATCACCGAGAGCATGATCGAGGTGAGTACGCTGGCGCGCGCGTCGGTCGATGAGATTGCCGCCGACCTCGAAGGCCTGCGCAAGACGTTGATCGACCAGTGCGCACGCAACAACATCGCCATCTGCGGCGGCGGCACGCATCCCTTCCATGCCTGGCCGGAGCGCCGCATCTGCCCGAGCGACCGCTTCGACGCCGTCTATCAGCGCTACGGCTATCTGGCCAAGCAGTTCACGGTGTTCGGCCAGCACGTTCATGTCGGCTGCGAAACCGCCGACGACGCGATCTGGCTGACGCAGGCGCTCGGAC
>JAGNOM010000236.1 GCA_017990155.1 Propionivibrio sp.
CCGCAACGACAGGGCGCCGTGGTTTTCCTGACGCTTCAGAAAAACCGCAGCCTTTCCCCCTTCCGGCCGTTCGAGTTCGCAACGACAGACACCGCTCCACCCTCCCCGGCGCTGGTTTGGCGCTTCAAACCAATCCGCCTCCAGTTGCCAAAGCGCCTCAAAGCTCTCAAGCCCGTTGTGCGCGAGAATTGACCGCCATCCTTGATTGACAAAATCCTTCATTGGGCTCTCTGGAAGATGAATGGGTCGACCCTCGCCAACGAGGCGTTCGAACCGTGAGGGTGCGGTATTTTGAGAGAAAACCACACGAAAAGAAACTCGCCGTAAAGCAATTTTGGATGCTCGCCCGTTCAAAGGAGCCTCAGCGTCAATCGCCCGAGACTCCGAGACGCAAACCCATCGAGACAGGTATACTTGCCGCCTTATCAACCGAGTCGGCAAGTCTTTGGCCCCGGTTTAGCGAGACATAGCGAGAGGCGCAATCTTGGCACTGACAATACTTGGACTTTCCGGCGCACTGACCCACGACCCGTCGGCGGCGCTCTACATCGACGGCAAGCTCGTTGCCGCCGCCGAGGAAGAACGCTTCGTGCGCGACAAGCACGCCAAGAACCGCATGCCCTACGAGGCGGCAAAGTTCTGCCTGCAATTCGCCGGCATCAAGCCGTCAGATGTCGATGCCGTTGCCATCCCGTTCGCCCCCATCAGCCTCGGCGAGAAGGCGCGCTGGCACTATGCGAAACGCTACTGGTACGCACCGGACCGCTCGCTCGACGCCATCTTCGCGGGCAACCGCCGCTTCTACCGCTACAAGAAACGTATCGAATGGTGCCTGCTCCAGCTCGGTTTCGACCTGAAGAAAGTCCAGATCGTCCCGGTCGAACACCACCTCGCACACGCCTCCAGCGCCTACCACTGCTCGGGATTCAAGGAAAAAACGGCGATCCTCGGCATCGACGGCAAGGGCGAGTACGCCACCACCTTCTTTGGCTACGGCGAGAACGGCAAGATCCACAAGATCAAGGAATTCTACGACCCCGATTCGCTTGGCGGACTGTACGGCGCGCTGACAGAGTTCCTCGGGTTCGAGATGCTCGACGGTGAATACAAGGTCATGGGCATGGCGCCCTACGGCGACCCGAGCAAATACGACTTCTCGCGCCTCGCGAAATTCGAGAACGGCGAACTCGTCATCAACACCGACTTGGCCAACGTCATCGGCATCCGACGCTACAAGGAAAAAGGCAAGGGCTTCTACTTCTCACCCAAGCTGATCGACTGGCTCGGCCCGAAGCGTGTCGGCGACATCGCCGATGACCCCTACATTCACTACGCGGCCAGCATCCAGAAGCTGTTCGAGGACCTGTCGCTCCAGATGATCGATCACTATCTCGGCGACATTCTGCGCGAAACCGGAAAGATCGCGTTCGCCGGCGGTAGCGCGCTGAACGTGAAGCTCAATCAGAAGATCATCGCCCGCCCGGACGTCAAGGAACTCTTCGTTCAGCCGGCCTCCAGCGACTCAGGCACAGCGATCGGCGCAGCGGCCTTTGTGTCCGTCGAACGCGGCGTCCCGGTCGAGCAAATGGAGCATGTCTACCTCGGCCCGTCGTACAGCAACGAAGACGTCATCGCCGCGTGTGCGCGCCACCCCGCGCAGCCTCAGTGGCAGATAATTGCCAACGGCGACGTCGAAGTGCCAAAGCAGATCGCAAAAATCCTCGCCGACGGCAACCCGGTCGCCTGGTTCCAGGGCCGCATGGAATTCGGTCCACGCGCACTTGGCGGCCGCTCCATCCTCGGATGCCCCAGCGCACAGGGCGTCGCCGACCGCATCAACGAGCAGATCAAGTTCCGCGAACGCTGGCGTCCCTTCTGCCCGAGCATGCTCGACACCGTCGGCCCGCAGATGCTCGGCAGCGACCACCCTGCGCCGTTCATGACCTTCACCTTCGAAGTCGCTCCCGGCTGGAAGGAGCGCGTTCCCGAAGTCGTACACGAAGACGGCACCTCGCGCGCCCAGGTCCTCAGGCGCGAATTCAACCCGCGCTACTACGACCTGATGAAGGCACTCGAAAACCTAACCGGCAACGGCGTCGTGCTCAACACCTCGCTCAACCGCCGCGGCGAACCGATGATCTGCTCGCCGACGGATGCGCTAAACATGTTCTACGGGTCGGATCTGGAGTATCTGATCATGGAGGACATCCTGGTCACCAAGGACGACACCAAGGTGGGTTAAGCGCATGGCCGAACGCTGGATCCTGCAATTCTGCCATTCACACTACGGCCCCTTCGCCGACGTAACCCGTCAATACGCTGCACTGTTCAAGGGTTCGCCGTACAAGGTACTCACTGTCTATCTGACAGGAGAGCCGTGCGAATCCGCGCGGCAGATCTCTGCCTCGGACGAGGTGATCTTTCTCGACTTCAGCAGTAGGTCCGTTGGCGGCCTGAAGCTCGCGGCAATCCGCGCGCTAAAAAAAATCGCCGCCAGCCGCGACTTCGCGCTCGTCATTGCCCACCGCGCGAAACCGACCTATATCGCCTGCCTTGCCACGAAACTGCCGGTAATCAGCGTTCACCATGCCTTCGGCGATTTCAAGCGCGCATCACGCCGCTGCTTCGCCACATGCTTCCAGAAGCGCCTCTCACTGCTCGCCGTATCGGATGCCGTGCGTGACGACATCCGCCGCTACCTGCCGCAGTGGCCGATTGAGAAGATCGAAACACTGCACAACCGCCTTGATGTAGCTGCCGCGCAAGAGGGGATCGTACCGGGTGATGCCGCGCGTGATGCGCTCGGCTTGCCCAGAAATGTTCCGGTAGTCGGCAACGTCGGCCGGCTGCATCCTGACAAGGACCAAGCGACGCTGCTCGCTGGCTTCGCAGCGGCTCTGCCGAAACTGCCAGACTCCGCCCAACTCGCAATCGCCGGCAGCGGACCGCTGGAAGCAGCTCTGAAGAAGCAAGCGACCAAGCTGAACATAGCCGACCGTGTGCATTTCCTGGGACAGGTGGCCGATGTGCGCCGTTTTTTCAGCGCTTTCGACTTGTTCGTGCTCAGTTCCGACCACGAACCCTTCGGCATGGTGCTCCTCGAGGCGATCGTGGCAGGCGTGCCCGTAATGGCGACCGACTGTGGCGGAGCTCCGGAAGTCGTTGCAGATCCGGCAAGGCTCTTTCCGTTACGCGATACGGCAACGCTCGCAAGAAGGCTGGTCGACTTCTTCGCTTCGGAACGAGGCACCAATACTGATCTTGAACGCTTGGGTCAGTATTTCTCGGACGAAGCGGCCAGGCGGCGCTTCTTCTCGCTAGACATGGTGAAACGAGGGCTCGCCGCATGAACGCCCCCCGACCCAAGGCCCGAATCGCTCTCATAGCGTTTAGCTCGCTTGGCGATGGCCTGATCTACCTGATGATGGCGGAGAACCTGCGCCTCAATGGCTTTGCAGTTACTTATTTCGGCAACATCGGTTACCAGATGCGCGCGTGGATGCCGCAGTTCGAAATGCGGCCTTATCCCGCGGTGGAAGAATTTGATGCAGCACTTGCCGGTTTCGATCTGGTGTTGATGAGTCCGCCGCAATTCCTTCGCGACCGCATGGATCAGGTGATGACCGACACGATGCGCCGAAAGTGGCTGCTGATCTGCCAGAAGACACCGAACGACTGGCGCTTCGACCTAACGGACATCAAGCGAACAATGCTGCCGCCGGAGATCTTTGCCGCGCTGCGTGGCCTGCTTGACTGCGGCGGCTCCATACGCGACCGGGCGTATACCACCGAAAGCGTGGTGGACATCACGATCGAGTACATGCAAAAGCGAATGGGAATAAAGCAGCTGACTCGGAACGTTGCACTGACCCCCCCGGCTGGACTGCGCTTACAGCGCCATCGCCGACGCATCATCGTCAGCCCGGATTCAGCTTGGCCCAAGAAGAAGGATTGGCCCCCTCACGCTTTCCTCAAGCTGTGTCGAGCACTGAGGAACCAAGGCGACGATCCGAAAATCGTCGTCGCACCGCAAAGCCACGATCGCTGGCAGAAGCTCTCAGGAGACCGCTTCGAAACGCCAGTTTTCCATGACATCGGCGAATTGGCCGCGTACATCTACGAATCCGGTGCCGTCATCGCCAACGATTCGGGCAACGGGCATCTCGCCTCCTTCCTGGGCGTACCGGTGGTCACCATCTATCGCAAACAGAACCCGAACTTTCACTGGCGGCCAGACTGGGCGCCGGCACGTGTCATCTGCCCACGCTTCACGCTCCCCGGCTTCAATGGCGAGATATGGAAACCCTTCGTCACCGTTGGCGACGTGATGGCCGCACGAAAGGCACTTCCATGAGTGACGTACGCAAGATACTCGTCCTTGACGGCATAGGCGGCGTTCCACTCGGCCGCGAGATTTGCGAGACGTTTGTCGAACTGGGGATCGATGCAACCCACTTCGACTGCCTGCAGGCATCGCGCCGGCCTTTCTATCGCCTCCAATCGGCGTACGCAAAGCTACACAACAGAAACATTGATCGCGACAACTTCTATTTCCTACCGAAACTGGTCGAGCGCGACCTGCACGAATTGGCCGAACAAGAGCAGCCCAGCCATATTTTGGTCATCGGCTTCATCTACAAGTTCTTCGATCCACAACTGTTACGCCGGATCGCCGATAACATAGGCGCCGGACTCTTCCTCTACGATACCGACACCTGCAACCTTTACAGCAGACGCCGCGAGTTCATTTTTTTCGTCGAAAGCGAATTGCCGGTCTATGACCGCATCCTCTCCAGCTCCGCAGTAACCACCCGTTTCTTCGCGGACACGCGCGGATTGGACGCTGCCTTCGTTCCGTTTGGTGCAAAGCCCATCGAAACCGCCGAGACTCTTCAGCCCATCGACGTGCTCTTCGTCGGCAGCGGCGATCTGCGCCGCATCTTTCTGCTCGAAGGCATCCGCGAGCACGTCAGCGTCCGGGGCAACCGCTGGCAACGCAACTTCCCACTGATCTCAGCGCCACTACGCACACGTATCGATGATCACCCTGTCTGGGGGAAAGA
>JAGNOM010000237.1 GCA_017990155.1 Propionivibrio sp.
CGGCGGTCAAGCGCAAGATGCAGCGCGTCTATATCGGCGCGATGGCCGGCAAGCTGACCAAGATGGGCCAGGGCCTCGCCGTCACGCACGCCTGGAAGGCCGAGATCGACCGCGACCTGCTCGCCGACTGCGCACAAGAGGTCGGCGCCGCGCCCGATCTCGTCGAGGAGATCCGGGCTGCCGAAACGGCGCGCTTCGCGGCGGAAAAGCTGCTGGCACTCGGGCTCTCGGTCGAGTTTCACCGCGCGCTAGCGAAGAAGGCGATCCGCAGTCTCAAATCCTGCTATCCCGGCGCCTACCAGCTGACCGTGCTTGTCTGCGACTTTGACGGCAAATTCATCGTGCGCGTCGAGGAGGAAGAAGCGCTATGAGTACCATCACCCTGATTGGCATCCTCGACGACGGCTGGGCCGGCTTGTCCGACGCAGCCCGCGAACAACTTGCCAAGGCCGACGTCATCATCGGCGCCGGTCGTACGCTCGACCTCGTTCGTGCGAGCGTGTCCAAGGCCGAACTGAAGGACATGGATGGCGCGCTGACCAGGGTGCCAGCATGGGCGCAAACCGCGCTCGCCGAGGGCCGCGCTGTCGCCATCCTCGCCACCGGCGATCCGCTCTGCCACGGCATCGCCGCCTGGCTGGGAGACAAGCTCGACGCACCACTCGAAATATTGCCCAACGTCTCGACGTTCCAGCTCGCCTGCGCGCGCTTCCGGCAGCCTTGGCAGGACATCATCATTGCCTCGTGCCACAGCAAGGACGCCGGCGAGTGGTTCGCCGGCGCGACGCCGACGCACGGGCTGTATCCAGCCATGCGCGCCATCGCGCAACACGCGCACGTCTTCCTGTTCACCGGGCCGGAGAACAATCCGGCACGGCTGGCGCGCGCGCTGCAGACGGCCGGCTACGCGAGTGACGAAGTCTCGCTCTCGGTCGCCTGCCGTCTGCAACTGCCCGACGAACAACTGTTCTCGGCGTTGACGCTCGACGAAGCCGCGCGCACGGATTTCCCCGAACCAAATGTCGTGCTCGTACAGCGCGCGGAACGCTCTGGCGCGCAAACCTTCGGCCTCGATGATCTTGAGTACATCCAGCGCACACCGGAGAAAGGCCTGATCACCAAGCAGGAAGCGCGCGCCGTGTCGCTCGCCAAGCTGCGCATCAAACCCGACGCCACCGTCTGGGACATCGGCGCCGGCTCCGGTTCGGTCGGGCTGGAAGCCGCGCGCCTCGCGCCGCACGGCCACGTCTGGGCGATCGAAAAGAACGAAGGCGACGCCGCCAACGCGCGCGCCAACGCTGCACGCTTTCGCATCAGCAACTACTCGCTGTTCGACGGCAAGGCGCCGCAGCACCTCGATACCTGGCCGGCCCCGGACGCCGTGTTCATCGGCGGCTCGGGCGGCGAACTCGCCGAGCTGATCCGGCTCATCCTCGCCCGCCTGAAACCCGGCGGGCGGCTGGTGATGAACTTCGTCACGCTGGAGAACCTGGCGACGGCGACATCGGCGCTGAACGAATCGGCCGCTGAATGGGACGTCGTTCAACTGCAAGCCTCGCGCAGCCAGCCCATCCTCGACATGCACCGCATGGCGGCGCAGAACCCGGTGTGGATCGTCACCGCCGCCAAGGCCGAAGCATGACGCCTTCCCTCTCCCTCGACCCATTTTTCTCCGTCATCCCGGCGCAAGCCGGGATCCAGTGCGGAGGTCGAAATCCTGGATTCCGGCGTACGCCGGAATGACGACAACAGCAAACACGCAGAGCCTCTCATGACTGAAAAGAAACCCTACGGAAAACTGATCGGCGCCTCGCTCGGCCCCGGCGATCCTGAACTGATCACCCGGCGCAGCTGGGCCGTCCTGCAATCCGGCGCACGCTGGATCTACCCGGTGAAGAAGGCCGAGGAAGTGTCCTACGCGCTCTCGATCGTCGAACGCAGCGGTCTGCCGATCCCGACCGACGCCGTCGAACTCGTCTTCCCGATGACGCGCGACGCGGAACTGCTGACCAAAGCGTGGGTACGCGCTGCCGAGCAGACCGTGGCGCTGCTTGCCGAGGGCCGCGACCTCGTCTTCCTCGTCGAAGGCGACGCCTCGACCTTCGCCACCTTCGGCCACCTGGCGCGCGTCGCGCGCGAGCTGGCGCCGGAGATTCAAGTGGAGACGATTCCCGGCGTCTCCTCCTTCGCCGCTGCCGCCGCAACCACCGGCATGCCGCTCGCCGAAGAAGACGAAACGCTGGCGATCATCCCGGCCGCCTACGGCACCGGCGTCATCGACCACATGCTCGACGAATTCGACACGCTGATCCTGCTCAAGGTGAAACCGCTGCTCGACGAAGTGCTCGAACTGCTCGAACGCCGCGACCTGCTGGCGACGAGTTGCTTCATCGAGAAAGTCGGCTCGCCCGATGAGCGCGTCGTGCGCGACCTCGCCAGCCTGAAGGGCGAGAAGGTGAATTACCTGTCGCTGCTGCTCGTACAGAACCCGAAACGCCAGCGCGGCGAACTGCGTCGCGGCTGCCGCCAGCGCAAGGAAGCGCAGGAAATCGGCGCAGCATGAAAATCGCCGTCGTCGCCATCACCCGCCACGGCATCGCGCTGGCCGGCAAGGTCGCCGCCGCCTTGCCCGGCGCGCAACTCTTCGCCCCGGAGAAGTTCCGCGCCGAAGCGCTGGCCGCGTCGAACACTACCGCGTGTTACGCAGGCAAGACCGGCGACCAGATCCCTGCGCTGTTCGAGGCTTTTGACGGCATCATCGCCATCGTCTCGCTCGGCGCCGTCGTCCGCCTGATCGCGCCGCACCTGAAGTCCAAGGAAGTCGATCCTGCCGTCGTCGTCCTCGATGAAGGCGGAAAATTCGCCATCCCGATTCTCTCCGGCCACCTCGGCGGCGCCAACGCCCTCGCCGGCCATCTCGCCACAGCGATCGGCGCGCAGGCCGTGCTGACCACCGCCTCCGACTCACGCGAAACCATCGGTGTCGACCTGCTCGGCCGCGAACTCGGCTGGACCTTGGAAGCCTCGCACGACGAACTCGTCCGCGCCAGCGCCGCCGTAGTCAACGACGAACCCGTAGCGCTGGTGCAGGAAGCCGGCAGTACCGACTGGTGGACCAAGCACGCCAACGGGCGCAAAGGGCCAAAGCCGGCCAACGTGACGCAATTCGCCAAGCTGGAAGAGGTGGACCCGGACAAATTCGCCGCCGTGCTATGGATCGCCACCCGCGAAATGCCAAAAGACTACATAGCAAAACTGACTGGCCGCAGCGTCACCTACCGCCCACCCCAAGACAAAACGGGCGCGGCAAACCAATGACGCCACTCAACACCGCGAGCCGCACCGCTCGGACCCGAATTCCCCTTAGCGCGCGCCAAGCCTCGGCGAGCACGCGGGGGAAGTCGGCGCCTGTTGTTCGAGCCGCAGGCGAGTTGTCAGGCGCCGCCCGCGGGTTCGGCGAGGCGCCGGGGAGCGGGCCGCAGGCCCGTCGCGCGCGTGGGGTCGCCTTTCTTTGGTTCCTTTCTTTGGCGAAGCAAAGAAAGGAACACGCCGGAAGGCGGAACACGGCCTTTCCGTCAATAAACGTCGGTGGTACACCTCTGGATTCCGGCCTTCGCCGGAATGACGGGGGAAGGGCTGACGTATGAGCGCGAACAAACCTATAGCCGTCGGCCTCGGCTGCGATCGCCACACCCCGCTCGCCACCGTCCGCCAAGCCATCGACGAGGCGCTAACGCTTTGCCAAGCGAGCATGAACGACGTCCAAGCCGTCGCCAGCATCAACCTCAAAGCCGATGAACCGGCATTGCAACAACTCGCCGAACAGCAAGGCTGGACCATTCGCTTCTACACGGCACAGGAACTGGCAAAAGTCGACGTCCCCAACCCTTCCGAAACCGTCTGCAAACACACCGGCACCCCCTCAGTATCCGAAGCCGCCGCGTTACTTGCAGCCAGCACCGACAAAACCAACCTCATCATCGAAAAACACCGCCATCGCGGCCCCGACGGCCGCAACGCCACCGTCTCCATCGCAAGGATTCCAGAATGACCCAAGCCACCAACAACGGAAAAATCATGCTCGTCGGCCTCGGCCCGGGCAGCCACGACTACCTGACCGGCCGCGCGCGTGATGCCATCGCCGAAGCCGACACGGTGATCGGCTACGCCACCTACATCCGCCTGGTGAAGGATCTGCTCGACGGCAAGGAAGTGATCAAGAAGGCGATGACCGAGGAACTCGACCGCGCGATCGAAGCCTACGACCGCGCCAAGCTCGGCAAGAAGGTGGCGCTGATTTCCTCGGGCGACGCCGGCGTTTATGGCATGGCCGGGCCGACCTTTGAAGTCCTTTTCCAGGCCGGCTGGACGCCTGATGACGGCATCGAGGTCGAGATCATCCCCGGCGCCTCGGCGATCAACACCTGCGCCTCGCTGGTCGGCGCACCGCTGACGCACGACTTCTGCGCGATTTCACTCTCCGACCTGCTGACGCCGTGGCCGACCATCGCGCGCCGCCTCGACGCGGTCGCTTATTCCGACTTCGTCGTCGCGCTCTACAACCCGAAGAGCGGCCGCCGCACCCGGCAAATCCAGGAAGCACAGCGCATCTTCCTGCGCCACCGCGACCCGAACACGCCGGTCGCCATCGTCAAATCGGCCTTCCGCGCCAAGCAGCGCATCGAGTTCACGACGCTGGAGAAAATGATCGAGGCCGACATCGGGATGCTATCGACGGTGCTGATCGGCAACTCGAATACCTTCGTCAAGCACGGCCTGATGATTACGCCGCGCGGCTACGCCAACAAGTACGACGTGGAAATCGGCAACAGCGCCGCTCGCGACGGAGAAAAGGCCGGCCACTCGCTGTCCACCGGTCTCAACGGCTGGCTGGCGGCCATCCACGCGGCGCACGCGAGCGGTCAGTCGGCAGCCGAACTGGCCAAGATCTATCGCCTTCCGGAGGACTACATCGCGGCGGTGTTGAGCGAGCCGCTTCCGGAGGACGAAACCGACGAAGAAGCCGCCACGGAATAGGAAGGAGACGCACCGTGAA
>JAGNOM010000238.1 GCA_017990155.1 Propionivibrio sp.
GCAGCCGCGGCACAGGTGCTCTTCGCCTTGATGCTGATTGGTGTCGCCATCCAGGTGTGGATCTCACGCCGTAATCACGCAGACTGAGGAAATCCACCATGTCCAAAATTGCCGGCAAGAAACTGGGTGATCGCATCATTCTCGCCGCCGTCACCCTCTTCGCGCTGCTGTGGATCACGCCGCTGGTGTGGGTCTTCATGCTCTCCTTCAAACCCAATGCCTTCCTGATGGCGCACACGGACGTCCTGTTTTCGCCGCCATTCACGCTGAAAAACTACGCCGACATCTTCGGCACCTCTGCGGTGTTCGGCTGGATCGTCAATAGCGTGATCGTTTCGCTCGGCACCACCTTTCTGACCCTGCTGCTGGCCTCGCTGGCGGGCTACGGCTTCGCCCGAACCGAATTTCGCGGCAAGCGAATCATATTCGCACTGGTCCTCGCCGGGTTGGCTGTGCCCGAGCAGGCGATCGTCATTCCGCTGCATCGCATGTTTGCCGATCTGGATATCCATAACACCTACAGCGCCCTGATTTTGCCAAGGCTAGCCACACCTTTCGGCGTGTTCCTGATGACGCAATACTTCAAGGCTATTCCGAAGGACATTGAAGAGGCGGCGCTGCTGGATAACACCCCGCGCTGGAAGATCTTTCTTTGCGTCGTTCTGCCGCTGTCGATCCCGGCGCAGGCAACGCTCGGCATTTTCACCTTCCTCACCGCGTGGAACGACTATCTGTGGCCGCTGATCTCCGCGTCCAAGCCCGAGATGTACACACTGACGCTCGGGCTGGCCTCATCGCAGACCAACTTCGCGCAATCCGAGGGGCTGGGCTACCTCATGTCGCAAGCCGTGTTCGCCGGTCTGCCGATTTTCGTGCTGTACCTGTTCTTCCAGAAACACATCGTAACCGCCGTTGCAGGAACAACCGTCCGCTGACTGGGACGGCCCAAGCATCGGGTTTCGGCCCGGTGGAGTAGCGCTGACATGCGCCTTGCGCGCACCACTTTAATCACCAGGAGAAAAAGATGGGGAATACGTTCAGGAAGGGTCTCGTTGCATTGGTCGTCGGTACTGCCTTGTGCAGCATGGCACAGGCGGAAGAAAAAACGGTCGTCAGTTTCGCGCGCTTCTTCGGCTCCTGCGAAGCTGACTTCGGCACGGTGACCGACATCAGAAAGTCGGCTGGAGAGTGCGGAATCATTACCGCGATGACCAACAAGTTCAACGCTGAGAACAAGGACGTCGAGGTCAAGACCCAGGTCATCGAATGGAATCCCTACTACGACCAGCTCGGTGCACGCATCATCGCCAAGGACATCCCCGCCATCGCGGTCATGCACGAAGCCGTGCTCGGTGACTTCGTCAAGCGCGGCCTGGTCGAACCGCTCGATGACGGCTTCAAGTCCGTCGGCGTCGACACCAGCGACTTCACCGCCCACGCCAAACGCGGTGTAACCTTCGACAACAAAACTTACGCCCTGCCTTTCGACACGCACTCGTGGCTGTGGCACATCAATCTGAATCTGCTGAAGAAAGCCGGCCTGACCAATGCGGACGGCACGGCCATGATTCCGAAGACGCCAGAAGAAACCTACGCCTTCGCCAAGAAATTCAAGGCAGCGACCGGCAAGCCCTACTTCGTCTGGTGCGTCGCCAATGAAACGGCCGCTTACACGCGCACCTTCCTGACCCTGCTCTACCAGCAAGGCGGCAACCCCTTCCCCACGAGCGAACGCGAGATCAACCTGCATACGCCCGAAGCGAAGAAAGCCATCGAGTTCATGGCCAAACTTTATGCCGAAGGCGACATCGTTCCCAACACCGATTACGGCGGGGCTAACCAGGCGTTCATGAACGGTGAAGGCGCCATCATGGTTAACGGCACCTGGCTGATCGGCGACATGATCGCCCAGTCCGAGAAAGCCGGCGCTGCACTGGAAAAAGGCTATCAGACCGTTCCTTTTGCCAATCTGTACAGTAAGCCGGCGACGTGGGCCGACGGCCACTCCTGGATCATGCTCAAGGGCGGCACCAAGGATGACAAGACACGTGCAGCGTCCTTGCGCTTCCTCAAGTTCCTCAATGACAACAATGCCGAATGGGCGCGCACGGGGCATTTGCCGACCAGCCAGAAAGTGATCGCCAGTGAATCCTTTAACGCCCTGCCTTTCCGCAATTCGATCGGCGCCATCGCTCAGAGCGGCATCTCGCTTGCACCAACCGTTCCGCGTCAGTTCCGCATGCAGGAACTGATCGGTGAGGCGCTCGCCGCCGTCGTCATGTCGAAGAAGCCGATCGACGCGACGATGAAGG
This sequence comes from Propionivibrio sp., assembly GCA_017990155.1. Taxonomy (GTDB): domain Bacteria; phylum Pseudomonadota; class Gammaproteobacteria; order Burkholderiales; family Rhodocyclaceae; genus Propionivibrio. The sequence continues at coordinate 2,313 of JAGNOM010000238.1, forward strand.
CCGCTGAAGAACGGATCAACAAGGTGCTGGCCGGAGCCAAATAGGCCGACCGAATAAACCTCTCCCCGTTCCTGGGGGCTCCGGCACACGCCGTCCCCCTTGCTTTTTCGGATTTGTTGCCCAACCCGCCAACCGCACGCTTCGCTTGACTACAACCAACGCTTTCAGGACATATCATGATTTCCACACGCCTCATCGTTGACTGCGACTTCGTTATCTCGGACCTGGATCGCCGAATTTTCGGGACCTTCGTCGAACACATGGGGCGCTGCGTCTATACCGGAATATACGAACCCGACCACCCCGATGCCGATGAAAAGGGCTATCGCCGCGATGTGCTGGAACTAACGCGCGAACTGGGGCCGACCATCGTGCGCTACCCCGGCGGCAATTTCATGTCCGGCTACAACTGGGAAGACGGCGTCGGGCCGAAGGCGGATCGCCCGCGGCGCCTCGACCTCGCCTGGTTCTCGACCGAAACCAATCAGTTCGGCACCAACGAATTCATGGACTGGACGCGCGAAGTCGGCGCCGAACCGATGTTCGGCGTCAATCTCGGCACGCGCGGCCCGGACGAAGCACGCCACTTCATCGAGTACTGCAACCATCCCGGCGGCACCGCACTCTCAGACCTGCGCCACCAGCACGGCTACGAGAAGCCGCACGACATCAAGTTCTGGTGCCTGGGCAACGAAATGGACGGCCCGTGGCAGATTTGCCGCAAAACGCCCGAAGAGTACGGCCGCATCGCACTCGAAACCGCCAAGCTAATGCGCATGGTCGATCCGACGATCCAACTCGCCGCCTGCGGTTCGTCGATGTGGGACATGCCGACCTACGGCACCTGGGAGGACACCGTGCTCGACCACTGCATCGAACAGGTCGACTTCCTCTCGCTCCATAGCTACTTCCAAAATCCGCACGACTCGACCGAGGAGTTCTTCGGCAACATCGAACTGACCGACAACTACATCAAGCAGACCGTCGCCATTGCCGACGCCGTCGCCGCGCGCAAGCGTTCGAACAAACGCATCATGCTTTCCTTCGACGAATGGAACGTCTGGTACAAGGCACGCAGCATCGAAGACCTGCGCAAGCCGGGCTGGCCGGTCGCCCCGCACCTGATCGAAGAGGTCTACAACCACGAAGACGCGCTCGTCGTTGGCGGCGCGCTGATCGTGCTGATGAACAACTGCGACCGCGTCAAGGTCGCCTGCCTCGCGCAACTCGTAAATATCATCGGCCCGATCATGACCGAGCCCGGCGGCCCGGCCTGGCGGCAAACGATCTTCTACCCGTTCTCGCAGGCATCGCGCTATGGCCACGGCCGCGTGCTGCGCTCGGTCATCGAATCGCCGTCGTACCAGGCCAAAACCTTTGACGAGATTCCCTACCTCTGCGCCAGCGTCGTGGACGACGAAGCGAGCGGCCGGACAACGATCTTCGCACTCAATCGCCACCTCGAAGAGGACATGGAATTGAAGGTCGAGCTGCGCGGCCTGGGTACGGACCGCGTCGTCGAGCAGGCCATCGAGCTGTTCCATACCAACATGAAAGCCTTCAATACCAAAGACGCCCCAAATGCCGTGGCGCCCACGTACAATTCCGACGTCCGCATCGAGGGCGAGACACTGATCGCGAAGCTGAAACCGGGCTCGTGGAACGTGCTCGTAACCCGCGCCACCAAGTAGAGAAAAGGCGTGACTCAAAGGACACCTCAAGGAGCAACCTGGAGCCAGTCAATGTTTGAACGTGAACCTGTGGTCGGCACGATGAGCTCGCAAGTCGCGCGCATCATCGGAACGAAAATCGTCGGGGGCGAGTACGCACCGGGTGATTCTCTGCCGATCGAGGGCGATTTGTGCACGCAATACGGCGTCAGCCGCACCACGATTCGCGAAGCGATCAAACATCTGGCCGGCAAACGGTTGATCGACGTGCAGCCGAAGATCGGCACGCGCGTCCTGCCTTTCAACGACTGGAATCTGCTCGACCGCGAAGTGCTGGCCTGGCGCCTCACGGCGCAGTTCGATTCCAAGATCGTCGAGGACATCTTTGAGATGCGTCTGTGCTTCGAGCCGCGCGCGTGCTATCTCGCGGCGCGCAGCGGCTCCGCCGACGATCACCGCCTGATCGAAAAACGCTATACAAAGCTCGCCGGCATCGTCCAGGCCGGCAACGACATCCGCCTCGCCGCGCAGGCCGATCTCGAGTTCCACATGACGATCATCAACCTCTCGCAGAACGGCATGTTCATCACCATCGGCAGCGCCATCAAGGCCGCCCTGCGCGTCTCGTCCGAAATGCTCCAGCGCCACGCCGCGCACCCGAGCGAAGACCTCGCGCTCTACGACGATGTGCGGAAGTTCATCGTCGGACGCGAGCCGGAAGCCGCCGCCGAAGCCATGACGCGCCTGCTCAAGGCGTCATTGGCGCGCGTGTTGCCGATCACGACGAAGATCTGAACGGCTCGACGTTCGCGATCGGCGAACAACCCATTTTCTCCTGTTGAGCTGCCCCCGGAATTTCATCTGCCAACGTCGGGGTACGACCCGCACGTCCGGGTCGTGGTTTTGGCATCAATTCTGACAACACCTTTGCATAATCGTCCGATATGATTAGCCCGGATTTTTCACAAAACAGGGCGAATCTCGCTTAACCCATTGATAAAATTGGGGTTACGCCAATAACGCTTCGTACGAAGCCTAAACGAGACCGCCCATGAATGATTCTACCC
>JAGNOM010000035.1:0-4112 GCA_017990155.1 Propionivibrio sp.
CCCAATACCTCCGAGTCGCTCGGCGACTACTGCGCCGGGCCGAACCATGTTCTGCCGACTTCGGGCAGTGCCCGCTTCTCGTCGCCGCTTGGCGTTTACGATTTCCAGAAACGCAGCAGTCTGATCCGCATTTCGCAAGCGGCTTCAAAGACGCTTGGACGCATCGCGTCGACCCTGGCCAAGGGCGAAGGATTGCCGGCGCACGCTCGATCGGCTGAGTATCGCGTCGGGTCGGACGCGTAGTTCCGCGGCGATCCGGAGCAGGGTACTGAAGGGGATTGCGGCTGAGTCAGGCTGTTCCCCTGGTAATTGCGCGGAGTCTCAGGCCGTGATTCCGGCGCCCGGTTTCTGCTATGCTTCCGCGATTAACTGACGGCCGGATGCCATGAGATTTCTGATCGTTTTTGCCTTGTTCGGTATCGTGTGGTGGCTATTGCGCCGGATCGCCGTTGCGCGTTTGTCACAGCGTCGCCAGTGGGCGTCGCGCGAGCCCGAGCAGATGGTGACTTGCGCCCATTGCGGAGTGAATCAGCCGGTCAGCGAGAGCGTGCTGGTCGATGGCCGTTACTACTGTTGCCAGGAACACGGGCGCGCGGCTGCGCCGACGGATGACTAGGTCGCCAAGGTGAATGAGCCTGTGTCCAGTGCAAGTCAGATTGCCGATGCGCATTGGAAGTCGCTCCGTTACTTCAATGCTTACCGTCTCTGCATCGCCGTTCTACTGTTCGTCTCGTCGCTCATCCATCCTTCGCCGTTCTCACTGATTGCTCCGGAGCGCGGGTCGTATCATCTGGCGGTCACCGGGCTGTATCTCGTGGCGACGCTGGTTTCGCTTGCCGGAGTCAGCGTCTATCGTCGCCGTTTCAATCTGCAGTTGAGTGCGCATGTGCTGGTGGATGTCCTGGCGCTGACCTTGCTCATGAATTTCGGTGGCGGCGCACGAAGCGGCATGGGCGTATTGCTGCTCGTCTCGCTTGCCGGTTCGGGACTGGTGGGGCAGGGGCGGCTGGTGCTTTTCTACGCGGCGGTAGCCACGCTCACAGTGCTTTACGAGCAAACGTATCGAGCGATCACGACCGATTTTGATACGGCGGATTTCTTTCAGACCGGTCTGTTCTGCGCAGGCTTTTTCGGCATCGCGATTTCTGCTCGTCTCATCGCGCGACGTGTGATCGCCAACGAAGAACTGGCGCGCCGACGTGGAATCGACCTCAGGAATCAGACCCTCGTCAGCCAACGGATCATCGAGCAGATGCAGGACGGAGTCCTGGTCATCGATCGCGGCGGACTCGTCAGGCAGAACAATCCGCGCGCGGAGAAGCTGCTGGGTTTGAGTGATCCGGCCGAGCGCCAGTTGGCCAACTATTCGACCGAATTGGCGCGCAGTTTCGTGATCTGGTGCGGGCGCCCGAGCAGCGAGCCGGTCCTGGTTCGCGCGCCGGCCAGCGGTATGCAATTGCGCGCCCGATTCGTATCCACCGACAGTTCGGAACGCGATGTGCTGGTCTTTCTTGAGGATACCGGACGCTTGCAGGAGCAAGCCAGGCAACTGAAACTGGCGGCGCTCGGGCGTTTGACGGCGAACATCGCGCACGAAATTCGGAATCCCCTTTCGGCAATCAATCATGCCGGCGAGCTGTTGCGGGAAGAGAATCATGACCCCGGGAACGATCGACTGCTGCGCATCGTTCTCGATAACGCAAATCGTGTCGAGCGGATCGTCAGCGACGTGCTCGAACTCGGGCGGCGCGATCGTGCGCATCGGGAAATGATCGATCTGCGGCAGACTTTGCTGTCCCTCGTCGATGAATACACGGCGAAAGAGGGGATCGCGACCGATGTCGTCAGGCTTGAAATCAGTGGTGAAGCGAGAATCTGCTTTGATCGTGCGCACTTTTATCAAGTGCTGGGAAATCTTCTGGGCAACGGCTTGCGTCACTCACGAAAAGAAAGCGGCAGCGTGCGGTTGGTGGTTTGTGACGGCGAGCGCGGTGGGTCGGTTGACCTGCACGTCATGGACGACGGGGCGGGTGTCGATGAGGTGACCCGTGAGCAAATCTTCGAGCCATTCTTTACGACCCATAGTCGGGGAACCGGCTTGGGCCTCTACATCGCGCGCGAATTGTGCGAGGCGAACGCGGCGCAGCTTGAACTGAAGGAGAGCACTTCGGGCGCCGACTTTTGTATCACAGGGAGATTCGACGAGTGTCAATGAACAGGATGGATCGCCGCGGACGAGGCGACAAGGCCAGAGTGCTGGTCGTCGACGACGAGGCCGATATACGCGAGCTCCTCGACCTGACCCTGGCGCGCATGGGCCTGGCGGCGGATTGTGCAGGGACGGTGGCCGAGGCGAAGGAATATCTAGAACGCGAGGAGTACAGCCTGTGCCTCACCGACATGCGTCTTCCTGATGGCGAAGGCTTGGAAATCGTTCGGCTGATTGGCTCGAAGTTCGGGCAGACGCCGGTCGCGGTGATTACTGCGTTCGGTAGTGCGGATAACGCGGTCGCTGCGCTAAAGGCGGGGGCTTTCGACTATCTTGCGAAACCAGTCGCCCTCGATCAGCTGCGGACCTTGATCAAGTCGGCTTTGAATCTTCCGCGCGCGTCGGCTGAAGAAGCCGGGGCTCCGGCCTCTGGTCGGGTGTCCGGACAACTGACCGGACAGTCGGCCGCCATTGCCGTAGTCCGGGAAATGATTGGCAAGTTGGCACGCAGTCAGGCGCCGGTTTACATCTCCGGTGAGTCCGGGAGCGGCAAGGAACTGGCTGCACGTCTCATTCATGCGCAAAGCGCGCGCAACGCGGCGCCGTTCGTCCCGGTCAACTGTGGCGCAATTCCGGAGAACCTCATGGAGAGCGAGTTCTTCGGGTATCGGAAAGGGGCTTTTACCGGGGCTGACGCGGACCGCGAGGGCTTCTTTCAGGCGGCGAACGGTGGCACGCTGTTTCTGGACGAAGTCGCCGACTTGCCCTTGCACGTGCAGGTCAAGCTGCTGCGTGCGATCCAGGAAAAGAAGGTGCGCAAGGTCGGCAGTGCGACGGAGGAGCCGGTCGATGTGCGTATCGTCTCGGCAACGCACCGCAAGCTCAAGGATTGTGTCGACGCCGGCAGCTTTCGCCAGGATCTTTACTATCGATTGAACGTGATCGAGTTGAAGATGCCGGCGTTGCGCGAGCGTCAGGAAGATATTCCGCTGCTGGTTGAGGCGTCGCTGTTGCGCATTTGTGGCGCGCGCGCGCCGCGTTTGAGCGATGAGGCCATGCAGGCGCTTTGTCGTTACCCGTATCCGGGGAATGTCCGTGAACTGGAGAACATCCTCGAGCGTGCGACGGCACTGTGCGCTGACGACAGAATCGAATTGGATGACCTTCAGCTCGCTTCGGCGGCTTCCGTCGACGACGGTGGGTCGCTGTCTGGCGAGACGCTCGATGACCATATCAACCGGATCGAGAAGCAGCTCATTCTCGACGCATTGGCGAAGACCGGATTCAACCGAACCGCCGCGGCGCGCTTGCTGGGCGTGACCTTCCGTTCGTTGCGCTATCGCATCGAGCGGCTGGGGATCGAGGAATCGTGAGCGGAATAGGCGTATCAGGCTGGCTTGGCGGCGCACGGCCTAGCCCTTCTCCGAACTGCGACGATCGTCCCGGTGATAGCGACATTTCGCTGATCGTGATCCACGCCATCAGTCTTCCACCGTCGCAGTTCGGCAGCGACGACATCGAACGCTTCTTCACCAACGCGCTCGACCCGGCCGCTCACCCCTATTTTTCAGAAATCGCGTCGATGAAGGTGTCCGCTCACTTTCTGATCCGCCGCGACGGGGAGCTGATCCAGTTTGTATCCTGCCTGAAACGGGCGTGGCACGCCGGCGCGTCGATGTGGAACGGACGCGAGCGCTGCAACGACTATTCAATCGGAATCGAACTGGAGGGCTGCGATGAGCGCCCGTTCGATGACCGGCAATACCGCTGCCTCATCGGCCTTGTCGAAGTGCTGCGGGACAACTATCCGATCTCGGCGGTGGTTGGGCACAGTGACATAGCGCCAACGCGCAAGACAGATCCGGGTCCGTGCTTCGAATGGGGCCGCCTGGAGCGCTGACGC
>JAGNOM010000035.1:4212-14951 GCA_017990155.1 Propionivibrio sp.
CTTAGGTTGATGTCGGCAGCGTATCGGGCGGGAAGTCGTACCCCTGCCGGCTTCCGTCTTGGCAATGTCCGTGAGCAGTATTCTTTCAGATCGACAATGGAGGGTTGAATGGCTACAAGTGCGAAGAAGCCGGCGGTGTCAAAGCAAGCCGTCAAGCAAGCTGTATCGAAATCGATGGCCGCCGTTGTCGAAAAGAAGAAGGCGACGCCCAAAGCAACGCCTGCCGAGGTTGAGAGATCGACTGCGCCAAAGAAAAGCCGGGCCAATCCCGTTGCAAAGGAGACCAAGCCGGTCGCAGCAGACAGTTCTGTAGCGAAACAGAAAACGATCGACGGAGCGCCAGTCGCAGACAAAGGCGTCAAGAAGTCCGCGCCGAGGAAGTCGGCGGCGAAAAAAGTGGACAACGATGCCGTGCAGACGCCGAGCAAGTTCATTTCGACCGCAGCGACACCGGGCATCAAGTCGGCACTGAATCCGGCCAATGCCTGGCCGTTCCCGACAGGCGCACGACCCAGGTAGGTCGTTGGGCCTCGTGTTGAGCGGGGTGCCCCCCGTCTCCGGGAGTCTGCTTTCGCAGGTTAGCCGCCGAGATAATCGCGGATACGGGTAACGGCCTGGTCCAGGCGCTCGATGCTTGTCGTGTAGGCGATACGCAGGTGCGATTTCGGCGAGGTCGCGCCGAAATCGAGCCCCGGGGTGGTGGCCACCCCGGCCTTCTCGAGTAGGTCTCGGGCAAACGCTTCGCTGTCGCTGGTCAGTGCGCTGCAGTCGGCATAGATGTAGAAGGCGCCTTCCGGCTTCGCGGTCAGGCGGAATCCCAGTTTTTCAAGCGCTGGTGCGAGGTAGTCACGGCGGGCGCGGAACTCGGTACGACGGCTTTCCAGGATGGCGATCGTCTCTGGTTTGAATGCGGCCAGTGCGCCGTACTGGGCCGGTGTCGATGGTGCGATGAAGAGATTCTGGGCCAATCTCTCGATCTCCCGCGCAAAGCGATCCGGGACGACCAGCCAGCCGAGGCGCCAGCCCGTCATGTTGAAGTACTTCGAGAAGCTCTGTACGACGAAAATGTCGTCGCCGAACTTGAGTGCGGTCGACGTGTCGCGTTCGTAGGTCAAGCCGTGGTAGATCTCGTCAATGATCAATGTGCCGCTATGCTGCCTGACAAATTCGGCGATCGATTCCAGTGCTTTGTCGTCAAGCAGCGTGCCAGTCGGGTTGGCCGGCGAGGCAAATAGAGCGCCGGCCGTTCGCGCGTTCCAGTGCCTTTGCAGGTCGGTGAGCGTTGGCTGGAAATTGTTTTCGGCGCCGACGGGAATACAGATGGGCTTTCCTTCAAAGCTGCGCACGAAATTGCTGTTGCATGGGTATCCCGGATCGGTGAGCAGCCATTCGCTGCCCGGCTCGCAAAGGCAGGCCATTGCGAGGAGAAGCGCTCCTGAGGCGCCGGCCGTGACGACGATGCGCGAGGCCGGGACAGTGACCCCGTAGCGCTGCATATAGAAGTCGGCGATGGCCTGACGTAATTCCGGCAGGCCGAGCGCTGGTGTGTAGAGCGTCTTCCCGCTTGCAATGCTCGCTTGTGCGGCCGCCACGACCGGCGCCGGCGTCGGGAAGTCGGGTTCGCCGATCTCCATGTGAATGATGTCGCGTCCTTCGGATTCGAGCGTTTTGGCTCGAGCCAGCAATTCCATGACGTGGAAGGGAGCAATGTTGGCGAGGCGGCTGGCTGGAAATGTGGGCATGTTGATCAGCGCTGGGAATTGGCCTGCTTGAAGGACATGCGAGCACGGCCACTTCAAGAAGGCAGAAAAAAAGGCCGCCCGAAGGCGGCCTCGCAGGTACGCGTTGCTACTTAGGCCTTGAACTTGGCTTCGAAATCGTCACGGATCGCGGCCAGTTTGGCGGGCAGCTTGTCGCCCATCTTGCCGAACCATTCCTTGACGCCTTCGAGTTCGGACAGCCATGCTGCCTTGTCGAGGCTGGTGACGTTGGCGAACTCTTCCTTCGAGAAGTCGGCGCCGGTCCAGTCAAGATCTTCGTAGTTGGGGATCGTACCGAGAACGGTTTCTTGGCCGCCAACCTTGGCTTCGCAGCGCTCGATAATCCACTTGAGGACGCGAGCGTTATCACCAAAGCCAGGCCATGCAAACTTGCCCTGCTCGTTGGTGCGGAACCAGTTAACCATGAAGATCGGTACTTGCTTGTCAGCGGCGGCGCCCATCTTCAGCCAGTGGCTGTAGTAGTCGGCCATGTTGTAGCCGCAGAACGGCAGCATGGCGAACGGGTCGCGACGAACAACACCTTGGGCACCGAAAGCAGCGGCGGTCGTTTCCGAACCGAGGGTGGCTGCGGTGTAAACACCGTGTTCCCAGTCAGCCGTCTGGCAGACCAGCGGCACGGTCGAAGCACGACGACCACCGAACAGGAAGGCCGAGATCGGCACGCCGTCGGCGTTCGACCAGTCCTTGTCGATGCACGGACACTGGTGCGCTGGTGCGGTGAAGCGTGAGTTCGGGTGAGCTGCCTTGGTACCCTTTTCCTTGGCGATTTCCGGCGTCCAGTCATTGCCCTGCCAGTCGATCGCGTGAGCCGGTGCCGGGCCCATGCCTTCCCACCACACATCGCCATCATCGGTCAGCGCGACGTTGGTGAAGATGGTGTTTTCGGCGAGCGAAGCCATCGCGTTGTAGTTGGTCTGATCGTTCGTGCCCGGGGCGACGCCAAAGAAGCCGGCTTCCGGATTGATCGCGTACAGACGGGTAACGCCGTCCTTGTCCTTGCGCGGCTTGATCCAGGCGATGTCATCACCGATAGTGGTGATCTTCCAGCCCTTCAGGCCAGCCGGCGGAACCAGCATCGCGAAGTTGGTCTTGCCACAGGCCGACGGGAACGCTGCGGCAACGTAGTGTTTGTCACCAGCAGGCGATTCAACGCCGAGGATCAGCATGTGTTCGGCTAGCCAGCCACCGTCACGTGCCATGTTCGAAGCGATACGCAGGGCCAGGCACTTCTTGCCGAGCAGCGCGTTGCCGCCATAGCCCGAGCCGTACGACCAGATTTCGCGGGTTTCTGGATAGTGAACGATGTACTTGGTGGTCGGGTTGCAAGGCCATTTCGGATCCTTCTGGCCCGCTTCCTTCGGTGCGCCGATCGAATGAACGCAAGGAACATACACGCCATCGGTGCCAAGAACCGGGAACACATCCTTGCCCATGCGGGTCATGATGCGCATGTTCACTACGACGTAGGCACTGTCGGTGATTTCGATACCAATCTGCGCAATCGGGGATCCAATCGGACCCATCGAGAACGGGATGACGTACATGGTGCGACCCTTCATGCAGCCCTTAAACAGGCCGCCGAGGAGTGTGCGCATCTTCGCCGGATCTTCCCAATTATTGGTTGGGCCAGCGTCTTCTTTCTTTTCGGAGCAGATGTAGGTACGGTCTTCGACACGAGCGACGTCGGACGGGTCAGAAAAGGCAAGGAAGGAGTTCTTGCGCTTCTTGAGCTTGACGAACGTTCCAGCGTCGACCAGTTCCTGGCAAAGACGATCGTATTCTTCCTGGGAACCGTCGGCCCAGACAACACGATCCGGCGTGACCAGAGCGGCAATCTCGGCAACCCACTTCTTCAGGCCTTCGTGCTTGACGTAGTCCGGGGCGTTGATCGATACAGTTTGACTCATAGCGTTGTACTCTTTCAATAGACAGTTGGGAAAACTGGGGCCGTGTTTCAGATCACGGGACAAAAGTAGCTGATGGCAGTGGCTTGCTGAACAAACACGTCTTCAGGCAGGAAAAAAGCAGGCTGCAACTGGAGGGGTGGGCAGTCAAGTTCATGGAGGCATCAGGCTAAATCGGCTTGCTTGGGGAACTTTTACGGCGGTACTCAATGCACCCAAAAGTCTAACATAACTTTTCTGGCAAGTGCTCGGCTCGTCGCGGCGCGACATGTTGATTTTGCTCATCGCAGGACGGGGCGGTGATGCGGCGTTTCCGACCCGAATCGGAGGCGGCAATTTTTGATGTGCTTTCTAAAATTCCAGTTCTATCCCCATATATTTACTATCATTTATTCAACGGAGAGCGAACTTCGGTAAAATTGCCGGCTGTAGAGGGTGTTTTTGGCGGGGGCTCAAATGGGTATCAGGTTATTTATTGCAGTCGGTTTTTTGATGTTGGGATTGGGGCTTCCGTCCCTTGGTGGTGTCCAGGCCGTCGAGAAGCGCGTCGCTGAAAAACGTGTGGTGCAGAAGAGCAAGGCGAAGCCTTCCACAAATAGGTCAAAATCGGCCAAGGCGAAGACGGTAAAGAAGCAGACTCTCACGAAGTCCAAGCGCCGAGCTTCCGGTTCCACGGCGCCGGTATCGAATCCGGGTGTGCTGGCGGTTCAGTCTGGTTCGGCCTTGGTTGTCGAGCAAGCGGGTGGCGATGCGATCTACCAGAAGAACGCCGCTCAGGTCGTTCCAATTGCGTCGATCACCAAGCTTATGACTGCCATGGTTGTCCTGGACGGTTCTCCAGCCTTGCAGGTGCCCGTTACGATTACCGATGACGACGTCGACTACTTGCGCGGCAGTCGTTCGCGTTTGCACGTCGGCTCGGTTCTTTCACGGGAGTCAGCCCTGCTTCTGGCGCTGATGTCCTCGGAGAACAGGGCAGCAAACGCGCTGGCGAGGCATTATCCGGGCGGGATGCCGGCGTTTATAGCGGCGATGAACATCAAGGCACAGGCTCTTGGAATGCGCGATACGCACTTTGAAGATCCGACCGGCCTGACGAGCAACAACGTTTCAACGGCAAATGACCTGGCAAAGATGGTCGTTGCCGCGCACAAGTATCCGTTGATCAGGGAGTTTTCGACGACACCCGAGGCTACGGTTGAAGTCGGTGGTCGGGAAATGGACTACCGCAACACGAATCCGCTCGTGCGAAATGCGTCGTGGGACGTTGGTCTATCCAAAACGGGCTATATCAGCGAGGCCGGGAAATGCCTGGTGATGCAAGCGCGGGTGGCCGATAAGCCGGTGGTTATTGTCCTTCTCGATTCCTCGGGAAAGTTGACGCGTGTTGGCGACGCAAACCGGATCAAGCGCTGGATGGAGCACACGCATGCTTCGAACAAAAGTTCAATCCACGCGGCAGCCGGTCCCCAAGGTGTTCGGGGTCCGGGTTAAGGTTCGGCACCCGGTTTGTGGCGTCTGACGGAAGTTGTTCATCAGGGCCTTGTCAGTGCGGGGTTAAAACCCAGCGCGCGTGATATTTCCTCAGCGGTCTTCTTTATTTGATCAACCCATTCCGTGTGGTGTCGATCGGTGGGGGCCGATAGGGAAAGTCCCGCAACGATAACCCCTTCGTCGTTACGCACGGGGGACGCGACGCAGCGCAAGCCAATCTCTGCTTCTTCGTTGTCGTAAGCGACGTCGTGGCGACGTATCTTGTCAAGTTCCTTTTCCAGTGTTGCCAAGTCGGTCAGAGAGTGCGGCGTCTTTCCAGGCAAACCGGTGCGTTTCGCGTAGCTACGAACCTCGTCCGACGTGTCGGCGGCGAGAAATAGTTTTCCGAGCGAAGTCAGGTGCAGTGGCGCTCGGCCTCCGACCAGGTAGACGACCCGGACCAGTGATCGGCCACCCGACGTGCGTTCAATGTAGATGATGTCGTCTTCGTCGCGAACGCCCAGATTGATTGCTTCGCCAATCGTTTCGTGGAGCCGCTGCATGAAGGGGAGCGCGATTTCACGCAGGTTGATCCGGGCTTTGACCAGATTGCCTAGTTCAAGCAGGCGAATGCCCAGCGCGTATGTGCTGGCTTCCTGGCGGGAAACCAGGCGAGCGTTCGTCATTACTGCAAGAATTCGGTGTGCGGTGGAAGGATGCAATCCGGTGGCCTGTGAAAGCACCTTGAGTGTTGCCGGTTCCTGGTTCTCGGCAAGTGCATCAAGGAGCGTCATCATGCGTTCGATGACTTGGATTGACCCTTTGGCTTCGTGTTGTTCCACAGTGGTTTCCCGGTAGATCTTTTGTTTTTCCCGACGGCAGAATACTATCGCCACCTCCGTTGATCAGTCGGCGATCTCAACTGCAGCATCTTACCATCATGTGCGCAGTCGATTCGTAATGCGATACGTGCGGCCAGGACTGTCAATAAGCAATGATTTCGTATCGGGGAAGGGAAAGTCATGTTGTTTGAATCCAGTGATCCGCCAGCCGTTCCTCTGTGGGTCAATGGTCACGCATTCCTAACGATGGCGCCTGCGTTCCTGGATGTTCGCAGTTCAGTTGATGGCAGGGTACTTCGCCGAACGCCGCTTTGTGCAGGCGACATTGCTCTTACGGCGGTCGATGCGGCTACGAAAGCTGGAGTGGCTTGGCGCGCTTTGACCGAATTGGAGCGTGGCAAGTTTTGTTCGAGGCTTGCCGATGCGTTGGAACAGTACTTCGATCATGTTTGCGGCCTGATCGTTGACGAGACAGGAAAGACCTTGGCCGAGGCTGGTGCTGAGGTGCATGCAGCGCTTGGCGTCTTGAGGGAGGTGGGCGGGGTTGGGGTGGCGAAAGAAATGGCGGTGGTCGCGATCATTGGCGCTGCCGGTAACACGTTGATCGCTCCGCTCCAGGCCGCCGTGCCTGCCCTCCTGGGTGGGGCTACGGTTATTGTGAAGCCGGATCCTGCAAGCCCCTCGGTTCTTGTGGCCTTGGGCGAGTTGTCGGGACGTTGCGGTTTCCCGCCGGGCGTATTCAATGTCGTCCACGGCGGCGAAGACGTGGTCGCTGGATTGCGTGAGCGACGCGAAGTCCAAATGCAATTTGTCTGATCACGACGGGGTGGTTGGCGGTGTCGTTTTCCAACAAGGAAATGAGGTGCCTTCAAGTAATTTCTTTCAGGAGTGGCAATGAGGGTCGTGGTGCAGCGAGTTGCTTCTGCAAGTGTGGTGGTGGACGGCGCGACCGTCGCCGCAATCGGCGCGGGGTTGATGGTCCTTGTTGGCGTGGAAGAAAGCGACAGCGAAGTCGATGTGGCATGGCTCTCGGCCAAGCTGACCAAGCTCCGTATCTTTTCGGATGAGGCCGGGGTGATGAATCGCAGCATCGTCGATGTTGGCGGCGAGGTACTTGCGGTCAGTCAATTCACGCTTTTCGCTTCGGTCAGGAAAGGCAACCGTCCTTCGTGGAGTCGCGCAGCGCGTTCCGATGTGTCTCAACCACTTTTTGACCGGTTGGTGTGCCAACTCGAAGTGGACTTGGGGCGGAAGGTGGCTACCGGCGTTTTTGGCGCGGATATGCAGGTCCGGTTGGTAAACGACGGGCCGGTCACGATCTTCATCGATTCCCAGGCGCCAGAGTGATCAGTCGTTTGCAGGCTTTTTGTTTGTAAGTTGTTGATTGTTTTTGATAATCGCTTTTCGATTTCTTTGGGCTGCCGAGCGCTTCCGGGAACTCATTTTGCATAAAACGCGCGCTCGTCTCGTTTGCTCGCCTGATACGCTAGGTCTATAATGCGCGGACCTGTTATTCGGTGGTTGATCGCTGCGCTTGTAATGTAATCTCTTCCGCAATTCCTTTACTCCAATTCGCCGACGGGCCGGGGCTGATTGCCTTTCTTGCTGGCGTTTGGTGGGCATGGTGGAAAGACTTCGACGCGGTTTCAACGGTTATTCATTGCTACCGCGATAATCGCGGGGGCTTTATCTTTTGAGGAGTCCTTTTCGATCATGTCTCTACCCTTTCCGATTCTTACCGCTGAAGAGGCGGCAGAACTCATTCAGAACGGCCAGAATATAGGCTTCAGCGGCTTCACCGCAGCCGGCGCAGCAAAGGCTGTCCCGTTTGCACTGGCGCAGAAAGCCCGGCGCGAGCATACGGCCGGACGCCCGTTCAAGGTCGGCGTGCTGACCGGGGCTTCCACCGGCAAGTCGCTGGATGGCGCGTTGGCCGAGGCCGAAGCGATCAGTTTCCGTACGCCGTATCAAGGCAATGCCACGCTGCGCAAGCAGATCAATTCCGGTGCCGTGCGCTTCTTCGACCAGCATTTGTCCTCAGTGCCGCAAGTCGCCCGTTACGGCTACCTCGGCAAGATCAACTGGGCTGTTGTCGAAGCCTGCGACTTGACGGCGGGTGGTGGTGTCGTGCTTTCGACCTCGGTCGGTGCGTCGAATACGTATATGCGTCTGGCTGACAAGATCATCATCGAGTTGAACGCCAAGCATCCGACCTCGTTGCTTGGTATTCACGACATCTTTGAACCGCAGGATCCGCCGACCCGTAGCGAGATTCCGATCTTCAGCGCGTCGGACCGTATCGGTTCGCCAATCTGCGTGATCGATCCGAAGAAAATCGCCGGCGTGGTCTACACGAATCTTGCTGACGAGAGTGCCGGTTTTGACGAGGGGACGCCGGTGACCGACCAGATCGGTCAGAACGTTGCCGACTTCCTCGTCGGGGAAATGCGTGCTGGCAGAATTCCGGCCTCTTTCCTGCCGCTGCAGTCGGGCGTGGGCAATATCGCCAATGCGGTGCTCGCGGCGCTCGGGCAGAGCAAGGACATTCCGGCCTTCGAGATGTATACCGAAGTGCTTCAGGACTCCGTCGTGCCGCTGCTGGAAAACGGCCGTTGCACGTTTGCTTCGACCTGTGCGCTGACGTTGAGCCAGGATGCGATGCAAAAGGTCACCAACGACATCGACTACTACAAGAAGCGCATCATGCTGCGCCCACAGGAAATCTCCAACCATCCGGAAATCGTGCGCCGTCTGGGTATCGTGTCGATGAATACCGCGATCGAGTTCGACCTTGGCGGTAACGTCAATTCGACGCACGTGATGGGCAAGACGATGATGAACGGGATCGGCGGCTCAGGTGACTTCACCCGTAACGCTTACCTGTCGATCTTCTCGTGTCCGTCGACGGCCAAGAACGGAATGATTTCCGCCATTGTCCCGGTCGCGTCGCACATGGACCACAGCGAACATTCGGTTCAGATCGTCGTGACCGAACAGGGTGTGGCCGACTTGCGTGGGAAGGATCCGCACGAGCGTGCAGCTCTGATCATCGAGAAATGTGCACATCCGGACTACCGCGAGCAACTGCGCGATTATCTGCGACTGGTCGGACCGGGTAGCCATGAGCCGATGTCGCTGTCGATGGGCTTTGCAATGCACCGTCAGTTCCTGCGCCACGGGGATATGCGGAATATCGACTGGAAAGAGTACGCGTGATCGGCGTTTGATTCGGTTTGGCAAGGGCGGTGTCTGCTTCGCCCCTGCTGGCTGCAAGGAATGACGACAAGGCCTCCGGTGTGGAGGCTTTGTCGTTTTTGCATGTTGAGTTCATGCGCCCGCGCAGACGGCCGGCGTTTTGGCGTATGCAATCAGGTTTGTCGCGTGTGGTTTTTTTTGCCATTGCCGCTATGCTGAAAGCTCGGATGCGGTTTTCCTCTTGTTTTTGATTCTTCATTAGAATATGCTAATAAACATGAAGACTACTACTCAGCGCTTTTTGCTCTTGCCCCTCGTTCTTCTTGCTGCGCTACTCGCGAGCAGCGCAGGATTCGCGGCCGAGTTGCCCACGGTGGTCGTGAAACCCCATCCGGTTGATCTGACCTTGCCGGTTGAAGCCACTGTTGAAGCGACGACCCAGACGACCCTGACTTCGCAGGTTTCCGGGCGCGTGACCGAAATGCACGTCGATGTCGGACAACCAATCCGGAAGGGCGATCTTTTGTTGCGGATCGACGCCCGCGAGGCGAGCGAGATGGCTGCCGGGGCAACGGCGCAATACATCAACGCCAAGGCAAACTACGAACGCCTGAAGAATCTGCATCGGCAGAACTTCATCAGCAGTGCTGCATTGGACAAGGCGAAGGCGGACTTTGACGCGGCGCAGGCGGCTCGAGGGCAGGCCAGCGTCAGCGTCGGATACGCGACCGTAATGGCGCCGATATCGGGGCTTGTTGCCCAGCGATTGATCGAGAACGGAGAGACCGCGGCGCCCGGGCGTCCGTTGTTGACGATTTATGACCCGAACGGGTTGCGTGTCACTGCCGCCATTCCGCAATATCAGTTACCGCAGATTCGCAACGTAAAGCAGGCGCGGATCGAGTTTCCCGAATTGAGTCGTTGGGTCGATTCAAAGTTCGTGACCGTGTTGCCGACCGCCGATGCGGCGACGCACGTCTCGCAGGTGCGTATCGGACTGCCCGACGATCTGTCAGGCGTCGTTCCCGGAATGTTTGCCCGGGTCCACTTCGTGCTGGGTAGCGTCGTGCGCATGACGGTGCCGGCGCCTGCGGTGGTTCGTCGCGGGGAAGTCGCCGCGGTCTATGTCAAGAATGATCAGGGCGCGCTCGTTTTGCGCCAATTGCGCCTCGGTGAGCGCTTGGGCGAAGGCGACATTGAAGTTCTGGCCGGTCTGTCGGAGGGCGAGCACGTCGTTCTTGATGCGGTAAGAGCCGGTATCGAGCTCAAGGCACGCCAGGTTCAGGATCAGAAGCAGTAAGGCGGACAGCTTGCCGAGAAGCAGCAAGCGGTGCCGCCTGAAAGCGCGAGTTTCCAGAATGCCCCGAATCGAAAGGTAAACAACGGTTTATGAGTCTAGGTCTGTCAGGTCGAATTGCCCGTGCATTCCAGGCGTCACAGATGACGCCTTTGCTGGCGCTCGTCGCGCTGCTGATGGGAATCTTTGCCACGCTCGTCACCCCGCGCGAGGAAGAGCCGCAGATCGACGTGACGATGGCCAATGT
>JAGNOM010000239.1 GCA_017990155.1 Propionivibrio sp.
ATCGTTATCGGAAAGGGTGGCGAGACCTTGAAGCGGATCGCGACGGAAGCCCGGCACGACATGGAGCGTCTGTTTGACGGCAAGGTCTTCCTCGAGATTTTCGTCAAGGTCAAATCCGGCTGGGCTGACGATGAGCGCCTGCTCAAGAGCCTCGGCTACGAGTAATTCACCGACTGAGCGCGCCTGACGATGTACCGGCAAAGGGTCGACGGTCAGCCGGCGTTTGTGCTCCACACCTATCCCTTTCGCGAAACGAGCCTGATCGTCGAGGCTTTCTCGCGCGACTTCGGGCGCGTATCGTTGCTGGCGCGTGGTGCACGGCGACCGCGTTCCGCCTTGCGCGGATTGTTGCTCGCCTTTCAGCCGCTGGAACTTGCGTGGGCCGGCAAGGGTGAAGTGCAAACGCTGATGAAAGCCGAATGGCAGGGCGGTCAGCCCTTGCTGACCGGGCGTGCACTGTTTTGCGGCTACTACCTCAACGAACTGCTGATGCATCTGCTACCGCGTGAGGACGCTCATGAGCGGCTGTTTTCGGTCTATGCTCAGACCCTGCGCCGGTTTTCCGAGAAACTTCGGGAGGCCGATTTGCGGTGTTTCGAACGGGCTCTGCTGCAGGAACTGGGGTACGGCCTGATGCTTGAACACGATGCGACGGGCGCACCGATCGATGCCAACGGATACTATGCCTATGAAATCGAGCAGGGTCCGACGAGGCTGGCACGACCGGGCAGTTCGGCGCTCTCTATTTGTGGCAAGACCTTGATTGACCTGGCGAACGAGGATTTCTCCGATCCGCGTTCGCTCGTCGAGGCGAAACAATTGATGCGGGCACTGATTGCGCACTACACCGGCGGGAAGAGCCTGGAAACGCGCAAAATTTTTATGGAGCTACACGAACTATGATCGAACTGGGCGTAAATATTGACCACGTGGCCACGATTCGTCAGGCACGTCGTACCTATGAACCCGAGCCGGCCTGGGCCGCCGTCGAGGCGCATCTGGGCGGTGCTGACGGAATTACCGTTCATTTACGCGAAGATCGCCGTCACATTCAGGACGCCGACGTCGAAAAGCTACGCACGCTGACGCAGATCAAGCTCAACCTCGAAATGGCGGCGACCGACGAGATGGTTGAGATTGCCTGTCGCCTCAAGCCCGAAATGGCCATGCTGGTGCCGGAAGGCCGGCATGAGGTGACGACCGAAGGCGGCCTCGACATCATTTCGCAGGAAGCCAAGCTCAAGAAGGCGATCGATCGTTTCACTGACGCCGGCATCATCAGCAGCGTGTTCATCGACGCCGAGATCGATCAGATCGACGCGGCAGCGCGCATCGGCGCGCGCGTTTGTGAGATTCATACCGGACCTTACGCGCATGCCTTTCACAATAAAGGGCGCGATTCCGAAAGCCCGGCTGTTCTCGCCGAACTCGAGAAGATCCGCATTGCCGGCGAAGCGATCCGTGCTCATGGAATGCGCTTCAACGCCGGACATGCGCTGAACTACTTCAATGTCCAGCCAGTAGCCCGTCTGCCTGGAATCCGCGAGCTGCACATCGGCCACGCGATCATCAGCCGGGCGGTTTTTGTCGGCCTGCGCGAAGCGGTGCGCGAGATGAAGCTGCTCATGCGCGAGGCGCAAGCGTTCAGGCAATGATTGCAGGCGTCGGCACCGACATCGCCGCTGTGGCACGGCTCGGTCAGTTGTACGAGCGCCACGGGGAACGGGCTGTGGAAAAGCTGCTGGCACCGGCCGAGCGCGCTGACTTTGAGACGACGAAGGATCCTGCGCGGTTTCTGGCCAAACGTTTTGCCGCCAAGGAGGCGTTCGGCAAGGCACTCGGCATCGGCGTTGCCGCTCCAGCGACGCTGCCCAACATTGCGGTCGTTCATGACGAACTCGGCAAGCCGTCTTTCGCTTACGCGCCCGAGCTCGCCCAACTGCTTACGCAGCGCGGGTTGATCGCCCATCTTTCAATCAGCGACGAAAAAGAGTTCGCGCTGGCCTTTGTTGTTCTGGAGCATGCATGACCCTGGTGACGAGCGAACCGAAAACGCTGCCGTATGGCCCAGTGATGATCGATATCGTCGGAGTGGAACTGACCGACCTCGACCGCGAACGCTTGTGTCATCCTCTGGTTGGCGGACTCATCCTGTTTGCGCGCAACTATCAGTCGCCCGAGCAGTTGCGGAAGCTGACCGACGAAGTCCACGCCCTGCGTACGCCGCCGCTTCCAATTGCCATCGATCATGAGGGCGGCAGGGTGCAACGCTGCCGCGAAGGCTTTACCCGGCTACCGTCAATGCGCAGTCTCGGGACGCTGTGGGAGCGGAATCCGCGAGAAGCGGTTGAAGCAGCAAGAAGTATTGGTTTCGTATTGGCGGCCGAGTTGCGCCTGAACGGCGTCGATCTGTCGTTCACGCCGGTGCTTGATCTCGATTGGGGCCGATGCAGCGCCATCGGTACGCGATCGTTCCATCGTGATCCATCGGTGGTCGTACAACTCGCCGGTGCCTTGATTGACGGGTTGCGCGACGCGGGCATGGGTGCCTGCGGCAAGCATTTCCCAGGGCACGGCTGGGCGGAAGCTGACTCGCATGTTTCGCTGCCTATTGATGAACGGACGCTTGACGAGCTTTCTGCCGACATGGAGCCGTACCGTCGCCTCAAGCTCGATGGCGTCATGCCAGCGCATGTGATTTTCCCCAAGATTGACTCGCGCACGGCGGGGTTTTCGCCGGTCTGGATCGGCAAGCTGCGCGACGAGTTTGGCTTTGATGGCGTCATCTTCAGTGATGACCTGTCGATGCAGGCCGCAGGCGTTGCCGGCGATATCGTCGGTCGCGTTGAAGCTGCCTGGCAGGCGGGCTGCGACATGCTTCTGGTGTGCAACTCGACCGAATCGGTCGGCGAGGTCCTGAACCGCTGGCATCCGGAGTTCGATCCGGTGCGTTCGGCACGAATCGGGCGGCTTGTCCCGAACGCGCCGGCGCTGGATGCGGATGCGCTACTACGTGATCTGCGTTATCTCGCAGGCGTCAAGGTAGCCGAAGAGCTCGGTGTGCCGACAAGTTGATCGACGTCTCTATGGCATCGCTTAGTCACGGAGGGGAGGCGGTTTTCGTATTCTTCGTGAAGTGTTTGACAAACCAATGCGCGGCTTCGTGGGCGGATATTTCGAAACCAGGGGATATCGCGTAGTCGATGCCGATCTCCGGGATCAGTTTGAGTTCCTTGGTGCACGGTACTTCCACTAGAGCGCGGCGGTTGCTTGCGGCGTGCAGATCGTCGCTTTCCTCGACCAGCAAGAGGATCGGCGATTCGAGCGAGCGCAGGTAAAGCACGCCAGCCAAGTCGATCAGCCCGCCTCGGCAGACGATCGCTGCAATGTCGTGGTCGCGTAACGAGGCGACGCGCACGACGACCGGAGAGGTGGCATTGGCAGCGAAGAGTCCGATCGGTTGCTCGACCAGTTCCCCCATCTGCATCCGGTGTTTGATGATTCCGAGGAAGTCGAGCAGCCGCTTGGCGAGTAGCGGAACGTTGTTGTGAATGTCCGGAAATTGTTCTTCGTGCGCAGCGATCAGATCGGCGCTGAGCGTTGATAGTCCGGCATGGTGGAAGAATCGCGCGAGCATCTGATCTCGCACATCGAGCTTACGGGTGTCGTGTGCGAGGACGACGATGCCGGGCGCATCGGGGAGGATGCCCAACTCGCCGTGCAGCGTACCGTGGTCAGTATTGATCGATACAGGAAGGGTATCTGTCCGGCCAAAGTCTTCAGGAAGAAGGTCGATCATCGCCGCGCCAGCCGAACCGGAATGCGTTGCGAACCAAACGGCTTGCCGAACTTACCGAAGCGGCCGGCGATCGGCATCCGGCAGTGCGGGCAGCAGCCATCGGCTGGCAAGTCGTAGTGGCGGATGTTGTACCAGTCGCGCTCGATCAGGGCCGCCTCGCAGGCCGGGCAGAAGGTTGTGCCGCCTTCGGTGTCATGCACGTTGCCGGTATAGACGTAGTTCAATCCGGCATCCATGGCGATGCGTCGCGCGTGCGTCAGCGTCGAAGGCGGCGTCGGTGGTAAGTCGTCCAGTTTCCAGTCGGGATGGAAGGCGGAGAAATGCAGCGGAACATCCGGTCCCAATTCCTTCGCCACCCATTCCGAAAGCGCCTTGATTTCGGCGGCCGAATCGTTCTTTTCCGGAATCAGAAGTGTGGTGATTTCCAGCCAGCAACTGGTCTTGTGATGGATGTAGGAAAGCGTGTCGAGAATCGGTTGCAGATGGCCGCCGCAGAGCTTGATGTAGAACTCGTCGGTGAAGGCCTTGAGGTCGACGTTGGCAGCGTCCATTTCGGCGAAGAACTCCCTGGCCGGCTCCGGGTGAATGTAGCCGGCGGTGACGGCGACGGTCTTGACACCTTGCTTGCGGCAAGCGATTGCCGTGTCAATCGCATACTCGGCGAAGATCACCGGGTCGTTGTAGGTGAACGCCACTGATTCGGCGCCGTAAGCCGCTGCCGCGCCGGCGATGCCTTCGGGACTGGCCGCATCCATCAAGCGATCCATGTCCTTCGACTTTGAGATATCCCAGTTCTGGCAGAACTTGCACGCGAGGTTGCACCCGGCGGTGCCGAACGATAGAACCGCCGAGCCGGGGTAGAAATGGTTGAGTGGCTTCTTCTCGATTGGATCGATGCAGAAGCCGGAGGAGCGGCCATAGGTTGTCAGTACCATCTGATGACCGACGTTCTGGCGGACAAAGCACGCGCCGCGCTGGCCTTCGTGCAACTTGCAGTCGCGTGGGCACAGGTCGCACTGTATCCGCTCGCCTTCGATGGCGTGCCACCAGCGTCCCGGATGCGCGGATTCAGGAGTCTTCAGGTCTCTTTCCATTTTTGTACGCCATAGCGGGCGAGGGCGATGTCCTCATCCCAGAAGTAGGCCGGCAAGCCGGCTTTGAGCTTGAGCTGCGACATGAAACGCTGCGGCTCCGGCAAGCTCTCCCACACCTG
>JAGNOM010000240.1 GCA_017990155.1 Propionivibrio sp.
CTGCGCGGTCCCGGAGAATTCGTCGGCAGCCGCCAGTCCGGCGTGCCGCTCCTGCGTTACGCCGACCTTGAACTGGATACCGACCTGATCGAATGGGCCCGCGACATGGCCGAGCATCTGCTGCGTACAGCCCCAGACCGTGCCGAGCGCCATCTGAAGCGCTGGCTGGGTAGCCGTGAGGAATTGTTGAAGGCCTGACACGGTCTGGCCTTGGCGACACTGCGTGAGCATGGCGGCGCGGTTTCGACGTTTACACCACGAACCCAGTGACTAATATTGATGTGTGCGTAGTCGTTTGACTGCCGCGTCAATCATCGGGAGGCATCTCATGGCTATGGATCCCGTCTCGACTTCGGAAGTGATCGCCGGTTCCGGCAAGGCGCAAGCGCCAAGGCTGGTTCCCTTGCTTGCAGCGCGCCGCTTTCTCCCGATTTTTCTGGCGCAGTCGCTGGGTGCGCTCAATGTGGCCTTGCTCATCGGCGCGCTTGCTGCTGGCTTCGTTTCATCTCCGGACGCTCGACTTGCACTAGCCTTTGGCGCCTTCCTCGCCCCGTTTTTGCTCTTCGCGGACATCGCCGGGCAGGTTGCCGACAAATATGAAAAGGCCGGGCTGACGAAAATGCTCAAGGCGCTCGAAGTCCCGGTCATGGGCATCGCCGGCCTCGGCTTGGCTCTGCAAAGCGAGATGCTCTTGCTATGTTCCCTCGGACTGTTCGCGCTGCTTCTAGCGTTCTTTACTCCTCTCAGGCATGCCATCCTTCCACATCTTCTGGAGGAGGAAGAACTTGCCGGCGGCAATGCCCTGCTTGCCGCCGGAATTTTCATTGCGCTTCTCGCCGGGGCGTCGACGGGCGTGGTGCTCGTCGGCGTGGGCGGGTCGGCCATCTGGGTTTCGCTGGTCGGTGTTGCGCTTGCCGTGATCGGCTATGCCGCCAGCCGCCGTATCCCCGGTGCACCCGCTTCAGATCCGGGACTTGAGCTTCGTTTCAACCCATTCTCAGGTTTGGTGCAGACTATTCGTTTCGCGCGTGGTCATCGAAATCGGCTCTTCCCCTTGCTCGGGCTCGCCTGGTTCTGGATCTCCGGCATGCTTCTTCTATTCCAGCTATGGCGGACCTTCGGTACTGCAGTCGGTGAGCTTCTGGCGGTTTCGCTCGTCGGCGTCGTCGCCGGATTGATGCTGAGTGAAAAAATCTGCGAAGGTTCTGCCGACTTCGGGCTGGTGCCGGTGGGTGTGCTGGGTCAGGCCGTTTTTGCGCTGGATCTCGCTTTCCTGTTTTCTGCGTCTGTTCTTGTGGGCGACGCCGCGACGATCTCCTCGCTCGTCGAGACCATGCCGTTCTGGCGAGTGCGCTTCGATCTGTTGGCGCTGGGTGCGTGTGGTGGTTTCTTTCTGTTACCGCTGTACGTTCAGATCCAGGCGAAAACGGATGCGGTGTGGCGGGGGCGCATCGTTTCGCTGAGTGCCTTTCTTTGCGCAGTGACCCTGCCTATCGCCGTCGCTGGCGCGCTCGCTACGTCTGGCCTGGTCGCGGTGTTTGCCATCCTGGCCCTCTGCAGTCTTCTTGTGGCCGCCGCGGCGTATCGCTACGAGACGCATCTCACCCTGCGTTTCCTGACCTGGCTGCTGATTCACGCGTTCTACCGGGTCGGCAAGAAGGGGTTTGAGCACATCCCACGGACCGGCCCTGCCGTACTTGTGTGCAACCACGTCAGTTTTGTCGATTCAATCATCATCATGGCGGCGGTCCGGCGCCCGATTCGTTTCGTGATGGATCATCGGATTCACCAGACGCCGGTCGTCGGTTTTCTCTTCAGGCATTCGCGAACGATCCCGATCGCCAAGGCAAAGGAAGATCCGGCGATGAAGGAGGCGGCGTTCGAGGAAGTCGCCCGGGCATTGAGAAACGGCGAGTTGATCGGTCTGTTCCCGGAGGGGCGTATCACGCATAGCGGAGACATCAACCACTTCCGCTATGGCGTTGGGCGAATTGTCGCCGAGACGCCGGTCCCCGTGGTGCCAATGGCCTTGCGCGGACTTTGGGGCAGCTTTTTCAGCCGCCGCTACGGCCCGGCGATGAGCAAGCCGTTGCTTCTGCGCTGGCTGGCGAAGGTCGAACTGGTGGTCGGGGAAACCGTGCCGCCGGAAAAGGGTTCGCCGGAATACCTTCAGGAGATCGTTACGGAATTGCGCGGCGGAATGGTATAACCACGCTTGCCGACAAGCATTGTTTGCACGCGGAGAAGCTCTGGCCAAAAAAATCCCCGCTCAAGGCGGGGACTAAATCTCGAAATTGGCTTCGAGAGGAGGGGACTGATGTCACGGCTCAACTTTATACAGCGCGAAAACCTGCGTCTGTGGAACCTTTGTCAGTGTTATGTAACGGGATGTTACGGCGCTCCCGCCAACGGCCCAGTTATGCCGAAGAAGTAGTGGCACAATGACTCGTCTCAGTCATTGGCCAACATGAGGAATTCGAAAAAATGGCGGGGAGCGCCCGGTGCAGTTTCAGACCCTCCCCGAGTTAAGGTCAAAACCATAACTCCTAAGACCATAAAGGAGAACAGCGTGTTCAGATTAGCGGCCGTTGCTTACAAACACCTTACGTACGCATCGGGTTGAGGGATTATGCGAATCCTGATTGCGGAAGATGACCGAATCATCGCCGATGGCCTGGGGCGATCTTTGCGACAGACCGGCTATGCGGTCGATTGGGTCGCCAATGGCGCGGACGCCGACAATGCCTTGACGACGGGCGCCTACGATCTCGTCATCCTCGATCTCGGGTTGCCACGCATGCCGGGACTCGATGTCCTGAAACGCCTGCGCGCACGAAAATCTAAAGTCCCCGTGCTGGTGCTCACGGCGCTCGACGGGACCAGTAATCGTGTGAAGGGTCTGGATCTTGGTGCTGACGACTACATGGCCAAACCCTTCGAACTGCCCGAGCTTGAAGCGCGCGTACGTGCGCTAACCCGGCGGTCGACCGGCACCTCGGCCGTGATCGAGTGCGGCGCGCTGGTTTTCGACCAGAATGATCGTTGCGCCTTGGTGAACGGCGAGATGCTGGATCTGTCCGCACGCGAGCTTGGCTTGCTCGAAATACTCATGCTCAGAGCCGGGCGCCTTGTGAGCAAGGATCAACTTGTAGAGCATCTGTGCGGCTGGGGCGAGGAGGTAAGCCACAACGCGATCGAAGTTTACATGCACCGTCTGCGCAAGAAACTTGAAACCAGTGGTGTGACGATTGCAACCGTGCGCGGCCTTGGGTACTGCTTTGAGAAATCGGCCAAAGGCACCGGATCCTGACGCCCAGCGCTCGCTGTTCGGCGAGATCCTGGACTGGATGCTGGCACCGCTTCTCGTCGTCTGGCCGCTCAGCATCGCCGTAACGCACTATTTTGCGACCAATGTCGCGAATTATCCCTACGATCAAGCCTTGCGCGAGCAAGTGATGGCGATTGCCCGGCAAGTGAAGTTTGTCTCCGGGCAACCTGAAATTGCACTGCCCGGCGCGGCGCGCGCCTTCCTCCGCTCGGACGAAGTCGATAGCGTTTATTTTCATGTGCTTGGCCCCGGCGGCAAGGTCATCGCGGGGGATTCCGAACTGTCGGCGATCCCGGACGGCGACGAGCCCGAGACGATCGAGCCCGGTGAAGTCTACTTTCGCGATGACGAATCGACCGGGCAGGACCTGCGCGTCGCGTTCATGTTTGTCGGCGATGCGATCCTGCCGCGGGAGCGCTGGGCTTTGGTCGAAGTCGCTGAGACGCTCGAAAAGCGCTCGCAGCTATCCAACAAGATCATCGCCAGCGTGATCCTTCCCCAATTCGTCATCATCCCCCTCGCTGTGGTTCTCGTCTGGTTCGGCCTCACGCGCGGCCTGCGTCCGCTGACAAGGCTGCGCGAACTGATTGAAGCGCGCCGCGAGGAGGACTTGTCGCCGATTACTGCGATTCGCGTTCCGGAAGAGTTGCAACCGCTCACCGACGCCTTCAACTCGATGCTCATGCGAATGCAGCGCAACATGGACGGCCAGCGGCGATTCATTTCGGATGCCGCGCATCAAATGCGGACGCCGTTGACCGGGTTGAAAATGCAAGCGCAGTTGGCCGCCAGAGAGGACGATCCGAAACAACTTCGCTACGCCTTGCAGAACATATCGACCAGCGTCGACCGCGCCGCGCATCTGGTCAATCAGCTACTTTCGCTCGCCCGCGCCGAAGCGAGCGAGCTTTCCGCACAAGTCATGGAACCCCTGGAACTTGAGCGGTTGCTGAATGAAATCGTCGGCGAATGGGTCATGGCCGCGAGAGAGCGTCTCATCGACATCGGCTTTGAAGCGTCCGGTCGCGTGTTGATACTCGGCAACGTCTTTCTGTTGCGCGAAATGATCAATAACCTGCTCGACAACGCGCTGCGCTATACGCCGGAAGGTGGTTGCGTGACGGCGAGGGTCTTCCGGAAGGGCGACAAGGTCGTGCTCGAGATCGAAGACAGCGGAATCGGAATATCAAGCGAGGACGCCTCCCGGGTTTTCGACCGCTTCTACCGCGTCGAAGGCACCGGTGTCGAAGGTAGTGGACTCGGATTGGCCATCGTGCGCGAGATCGCACTGCTCCATCGAGCCGAAGCCACGCTCGAGCCCCGCGCGGTTGAAGAAACCGGAAACCGTGCCCCGGGATCGATAGCCCATCTCTCGTTTTCCGCCTATGCAGCCCCGGATGCGCGTTCTTCGGCGTAGAAAAATAGCGAGAAATTTCCCATTTGGTTTTGACGAAGGCGAACGGTGCCGCTATAATGCGGCGCTTGTTGGCCAGTTAGCTCAGTTGGTAGAGCAGCGGATTGAAAATCCGCGTGTCCGTGGTTCGATTCCGCGACTGGCCACCACCGAACTCAACCAGAAAGCCCATTCTTCGGAGTGGGCTTTTTGCTATTTGGCGTTCGTTATGGAATGGGGCGGCGTGGC